>NZ_LGDO01000139.1:0-12015 GCF_001279805.1 Streptomyces sp. XY431 | reverse complement strand
CAGGCCCCCCCCCCCGCCCCCCCCCCGGCCCCGCCGACACCGCCGACTACGCGCCGACCGGACCGGGACCCACCCGGACGGGCCAGTCGTCCGCCGTCCGGGGCCGCGACGTGGCGGACGTCGAATGCCCAGGGGCCGCGCACCTCCAAGGCGCCCCGGTCGGCCCCGGAGGACGGTTCCTCCGGGGCCGACCGTCCGACGTCCCTAGCCCACAATCACCAACGCGGCCAGGGCGTCGGCGACTCGGTCGACCGCCTCGCGGACGACCTCCGGCTGGTAGGCGGTGAAGCACAGGCGGAAGTAGCCGGGGGCGGGGCTGTGCATGGTTTCACCGGGGAGGAGGGTGACTTCGGTGGGACTGGCGGCGAGGTAGTTGAACAGCCACAGCTCGTCCGGATTCACCCCGCTGTTCTCCGTGAACGGCAGCGGCTCGGCGCGGTACGTGCCCTCGGGCGGGCGTTTGCCCAGGTACGAGGTGAGGTCCAACCAGAAGAACTGGGCCGGGTTGTCGCCCTCGGTGTGGACGAACTCGATGCCCCGGGCGACCAGTCGGTCCTTCACCCGCTCGAAGCTCGCGCTCAGCAGCTCCCGGTAGCGCCGCATCGCGTAGTCGGTGTACAGCTCCGAACCGGTCCCGTTGACCGTGGTCTCCAGGATCGCGCCGAGAACGTAGTGCTTCAGCGAATCGACCGGGGTGAACCACGACATCGGGTGCTTCTTCTCCTCGATGTCCTTCGTACCGAGCATCGCCCGCTGCACGGGACCGTACTTCGACACCAGGAACCCGGTCCGGAACCCCGACAGCCCGAAGTCCTTGGCGAACCCCCACACCACGTGGATCCGCTCCGGCGCCCGCCGGTACGCGTCCAGGGCGAACGCGCTGGTGAACGGCACCCGCACGCCGTCGACCTGCGAATGGCAGTAGATCTCGTCGGAGACGATGTGCATGTCGGTCTCGTCGATCACCCAGCTGTAGATCTCCTCCAGCAGCTGCTTCCCGTAGTTGACGCCCAGCGGGTTGTGCGGGTTGGTCAGCACCAGGAGACGGGGGAACGCGTCGAAGAGGCGGTGGTACTTGAAGTACTCCTCCTTGATCGCGTCCAGGGTCAGCCGGAACCGCTCCGGCCCTTCCGTCGGCAGCTTCACCGACACGCACTTCAGCTTCGGCCGCTGCTCGAACGACCAGTTGAACCCCTGCCAGTACGGCGCGGGCAGCAGGACGGCGTCCCCCTCCACCAGCGGCGGCGGGCCGATCTCCCCCGGCTCCGGCGGGTTCTGGAGCGCGAAGGCCAGACACTCCAGCGCCGAACCGACGCCGCCGGTGCCGAACACGTCGCCCGCCTCGACCGGGGCGTCGAAGGCCTTGCTCAGCAGCGCCGCGACCTCGTTCCGCAGGTCCGGGCTGCCGTACGCGGACATGTAGTGGATGTAGCTCTCCGGCAGCAGCGCGGCGTGGTCGAACACCATCTTCTGCATCGAGTCCTCGTAGACGAGGACGTTCTCCGCGACGGACAGGTCGATGGCCGTGTCCGGGGCCAGGTGGCGGCGGTAGTAGGCGAGGGCCTGCTCGAAGTCGGGGATCCGCGCGAGCAGTTCGGCGGATTCGGTCGGGCCGGTCGAAACGGTCATGGCGAAGGGGCTCACTTCCGGGGAGGGCACGGCGGAACCGGGTTGGTTCGCATACAGACACCGCCAGCGCACCATGCCCCGCGGGGCCGCGCCAGCCGTCCGCGCCCATCCGGCGGCCCGGACGGGTCAGTCGTCCGCCAACGGCTTGACCCAGCGCGTCCACTGCGGCTGCGGCCCGTACCCGGCGCCCCGCCAGGTCCGGTGGCCGAGGGCGTTGCCGTCCAGCACCATGGCGTCCGCCCGTCGTCCGCCCAGGGCCGCGAAGCGCTCCTCGGCGGCCGCCAGCAGTGCCGCGCCGATGCCGCGCCGGCGGTGCTCCGGGTCGACGGCGAGGCGGTAGAGGTGGCAGCGCCAGCCGTCCCAGCCGGCGATGACGCTGCCGAGCAGCACGGCCGGCTCGTCCGCCCGGACGGCCACCAGCAGGCAGTCCGGGTCGCGGGCGAGCAGGGCCGCCACCCCGTCGGCGTCGTCGGTGATGCTGGTGCCCTTGGCGGCGCGGGCCCACAGCGCGAGCACGGCCGGGACCTCCTCGGGGCCGGCGGTGCGCAGAATGAAGTCGATCATGGGCGACTGTCTACCAGGGCCGGCCGCCCTCCGACCGTGAATTCCGCGGGCCGGACGGGCCGAACGGGCCGGCAGGGTCGGCCGCGTGGTGCCGGTGCCTGGCGGGTCGACCGGACGGGTCAGTCGCCCACCAGCTCCCACACCGTCGTGGTCTTCAGCGCGGTGTCCTCCAGGTCCGCCACCACCGGCACCTCGTACGCGGCCAGCGCGGTGAACCGTTCGCGCGGCAGGTAGGCGCGGCCGGGGTCGCCGACGATCACCACCGCGCCGCGGGCCCGGGCCCGGAGCAGGAACGGCAGGAACCGAGCCGCCATCGCCCGCTCGTAGAAGACGTCCCCGGCCAGCACCACCTCGGCCGGCCCGCCGTCGCCGTCCAGCAGGTCCTCGACCGCCGCGTCCACCCGGACGCCGTTCGCCGCCGCGTTGACGCCGATCGCCGCGACCGCGTAGGCATCGATCTCGGCCGCCCGCACCGACCGGGCACCGCGCAGCGCCGCCGCGATGCCCACCAGGCCGGAGCCGGCCGCGAGGTCCAGCACCGACCGTCCGGCCACCAGCTCCGGGTGGTCCAGCACGTACCGGGCCACCCCGACGCCGCCCGCCCAGGCGAACGCCCAGAACGGCGGCGGCAGGCCGCGCTCGCCGCGCGCCGTCTCGGTGGTCTCCCACAGGGCGATGGCGTCCTCGGCCATGTGCAGGCGCACCTCCGGCACGAACGGCACCGGGGCGATGCCGGTCTGCGCGCGTACGAAGTCCTCGTCCGACCGCATGGCCGCCCCCGGACCCGCCGGGTGTGTGTCGCTCAGCATGCCGAGCAGCATACGGGCCCTGAGCAGGTGCTCCTCACACCCGCGAGCCGACCGCGACCCGACCGCACCCCGACCGCGAACCGGCCGGTCCCACAGCTGCGTTGACCCCGGCTCGACTCGGCCGAATCCCGACCCCGGGACGGCACACCGGGCGGGTAGGTTCTCCCCGGAGCCGGTGTGCGGCCGGCCGGGAGCGGGGGTCACGGTGTCGGACAAGGTGCTGGCGGGCCGCGCGGCGGTCGTCACGGGCGGCTCACGCGGGATCGGGCGGGCCGTGGTGGAACGGCTCGCCGCGGACGGCGCGGACGTGGTGTTCGGGTACGCGCACGACGACGCGGCGGCGGCCGAGGTGGTCCGCGCGGTGGCGGCGAACGGCGCCGCCGGGGCCGGGCGGGTGTACGCGGTCCGGGCCGACCTCGGCACGCCGGAGGGTCCGGAGCGGTTGATGGCGGCGGCCGAGGAGGAGCTCGGCGGGCTGGACATCCTCGTCAACAACGCGGCCCGCGCCGTCACCCGGGCCCCGCTCGCCGAGACCGACCCGGCGGACTTCGACGCCACCATGGCCGTCAACGCCCGCGCGGTGTTCCTCACCCTCCGGTACGCGGCGCGGCGGATGCGCGACGGCGGCCGGATCGTCAACATCTCCTCCCTCAACACCCGCCGCCCGATGCCGGGGCTCGCCGCCTACCTGGCCGGCAAGGGGGCGCTGGAGCAGCTGACCGAGGCCGCCGCGGTGGAGCTGGGGCCGCGCGGGATCACCGCCAACACCGTCTCCCCCGGGCCGACCGAGACCGAGATGCTGCGGTCCGTCAATCCCCCGCACGCGCTGGAGACGGTGGCCGGGCTGACCCCGCTGCGGCGGCTCGGACAGCCGGCCGACGTGGCGGACGTGGTCGCGTTCCTGGTCGGTCCGGACGCGCGGTGGGTGTCCGGGCAGAACCTCGGGGCGACCGGCGGCCTGCGCTGAGCGCCTGCGGCCCCTACTGAGCGGCGAGCCGCGCCCCGCCGGAGCGGCGTCCGGGAGGCCCCGGTGAAGCCCGGATCACGCACCGCCACCCGGTGCGTACCATTTCGATACCGAAGCCGGGATGAGCTGGGAAGATGCTCGCCGGTCGGGCCCGGGCCCCGGTAGCATCCGGCACAGGCCGTCCGGCCCGGCGCAGGCGCCGCAGCGCCGCCGTGCCGGTCCGTCGGGCGGCGGACACCCGCGGGCCCTCCGGGGGCGGCCTCCGGCACCACAGCCCGGTGGCCCCGGCCGGCCGTGCCCGCGTCCACGGCACGCGCGCCAGGGCAGTCGCGCGGAACGGCGAAGGGCAGCGTCTTGGCGGATCGACTCACCGGTGGCGACTCCTCACTACTGCGGCGGATCAACGCGGCGGTGACCCTCCGGGCACTGCGCGAGGGCCATGCGGTGACCCTGACCCAGCTGGTCGGCGACACCGGGCTCTCCCGTCCGACGGTCGAGGGCGTGATCGAGGGGCTGGTGGAGACCGGGCTGGTCGCCGAGGTCGAGCAGCCACCGCAACCGGACGGCCAGCCCGGCGCCGGTCGGCGCGGACGGCCGGCCCGCTGGTTCCGGTTCCGGGCCGAGGCCGGGCACATCCTCGGCATCGAGATCGGCGTCCACGACATCCGGATCATCCTCGCCGACCTGGCCGGTGTGGTGGTGGGCAGCCACTTCAGACCCGTCGAGGAGACCCTGGACGCGGAGGAACGGCTCACCGCCGTCCGCTCGGTGGTCGCCGAGGTGCTGCGCAAGGCCGGCGTCTCCCGGGACAACCTGTGGGCGGTCGGCGTCGGCACGCCGGGCATCGTCGACCGGGACGGCACGGTGCAGTTGGGCACCGCGATGGCCGGCTGGACCGGCCTGGACCTCGGCGCCCGGCTGCGGCGCTCGTTCCGCTGCCCGGTGATGATCGAGAACGACGCCAACCTCGCCGCGATCGCCGAGCACTGGCAGGGCGCGGCGGTCGGCGCCGACGACGTGGTGTTCGTGATGGCCGGCCTCAGCCCGGGCGCCGGCTCGCTCATCAACGGCCGCCTGCACCGCGGTTTCGGCGGCGCGGCCGGCGAGATCGGCGCCCTGCACCTGCTAGGCCAGGAGGTGACGCCGGAGCGGCTGCTCTCCACCACCGGCAAGCCGCTCAACCCGCTGGACGAGGCGGCGGTGGCCCGGGTGCTGAAGCTCGCCCGCGAGGGCGACGAGGTGGCGCAGGTCGCCACCGACCGCTTCCTGACCCGCCTGGTCCAGAGCGTCGCCGCGCTCGTCCTGGCCATCGACCCGCAGCTGGTGGTCGTCGGCGGCTGGGCCGCGGGCCTGGACGGCGTCCTCGACCCGCTGCGCGAACGCCTCGCCCGCTTCACCCTCCGCGCCCCCGAGGTGGCGCTGGCCGCCCTCGGCTCCGAGGTGGTCGCGATGGGCGCCCTCCGGGTCGCCCTCGACCAGGTCGAGGAACAGCTCTTCGCCGTCAACCCTCCGACGGCCGAGAACGGTTCGGCCCGGGCCTGAGCCGAGCGGCTGCCGATCCCGGTGGCCCGCCACCGCGGCCGGTGACGGCCTCCAGCAGCACACGTCCCTGCTGGAGGCCGTCGGCCCGTGCGGACGGTCCGGCGGACCCTGCCCCGGCCCCCGTCCCCCGTCAGGCCGGTCCGAAGTCCGGGCCGGTGAGGAACGGGAACGACCCAGGCCCGGACGCCTGTGGGACGTCCGGGCCTGGGTCTGAGGGTTTTCGGAAGTGGTTCGGGAGGCGAGTGGCTCAGGAGGCGGCGGCACCCACGGGGGTGGCGCCGACGGGGGTGACCTCGACGAGGCCGGTCTCGCCGAAGGTGAGCTTGCAGGTGTCCGCGCGGTAGGTCGCGACGGCGAGCGCGACGAGGCGGCCGGCGGCGGCGTACTGGGTGGTCATCACCAGCACCGGCGAGCCCGGCGGGCGCTCCAGCAGGGCGGCCTCCTCGGCCTCGGCGACACCCAGCTCGACCGAGCGGGACTCGCCGTCGACCTCCAGGCGCTCCAGCTGGCGCAGCACCGAGCGGGCGCGGTCGCTCTCGGCGCGGAAGCCGGGCAGGTGCGGCAGCACGGCGGCCGGCACGTGCAGCGACTCGGAGGCCATGCTCTGGCCCTGGACCAGGCGGACCCGGCGGACGGTGTGCACGGGCGCGCCCTCGGCGACACCGAGCGCCGCGGCCAGTCGGCGGGCGGCCGGCGCGGTGGTGCAGTCCACCGTGCGCCAGGCCTGGCTTCGGGCGGCGCCGGGCCAGCCCTCCTCCTGCCGGTTCACCGGGACGCCGACCCGGGGGGCGGCGATCAGGGTGCCGATGCCGCGGCGGCGGACCAGTCGGCCCTCAAGCTCCAGCTGGTCCAGCGCCTGCCGCAGGGTGGCCCGGGCGACGCCGAAGCGGGCGGAGAGCTCACGCTCGTTGGGGAGGATCTGGCCGGTGGAGAACTCCGTGTCGATGGCGCGGAGCAGCACCGTGCGCAGGTGCCAGTACTTCGGCTCCGGAACCGCCGAGAGCTGCCCTGTCGTTCCCACCATGTCCTCCACCCGGTTTTCTTCCGCTGTGCCCGAAGGCCGTGTCCGAAAGAGGTCGGTTCCGGCCCGCTGCCCGCTGTTGCGGCAGGTGGGAGAGCGGGCTTTTTCCGTCCTTCTTTATTAAAGGTCTTTGCAGTAAGTGACCCTAGGGGCTCGATCGGGAGATGGTCAAGACCAATGGCGGCCCCCGGCACGACCACCTCACAGTTTCATGGTGCGTTCACGCCAACTACCCAAGCGGACGCGTCGGATCCCGGTCCTGTCAGTGCCGGTCGGTAGGCTGCCCGGGTGATCGTGGTGACGAGTGTGAACGTGAACGGAATCCGGGCAGCGGCCAAGAAGGGCTTCATCGAGTGGCTCGCCGCCACCGAGGCGGACGTGATCTGCCTGCAGGAGGTGCGCTCCGAGCCGGAGCAGCTCCCCGTGGAACTGCGCGACCTGGACGGCTGGCACACGGTGTGGGCCCCGGCCGCCACCAAGGGCCGGGCGGGCGTAGCCGTCCTGTCCCGCCAGGAGCCGAGCCGGACGGCCATCGGCTTCGGATCGGCGGAATTCGACAATTCGGGCAGGTATATCGAAATCGACCTGCCGGGCCTGACCGTGGCCAGCCTCTACCTCCCCTCCGGAGAAGTCGGCACCGAGCGCCAGGAGGAGAAGGAACGCTTCATGGCGGAGTTCCTGGTCCACCTCCAGAAACTCCGCACCCGCGCCGCCGCCGACGGCCGCGAGGTCGTGGTCTGCGGCGACTGGAACATCGCCCACCGCCCCGAGGACCTCAAGAACTGGAAGTCCAACCAGAAGGCCGCCGGCTTCCTCCCCGAGGAGCGCGCCTGGCTCTCCCGCGTCTACGACGAGGCCGGCTACGTCGACGTCGTCCGCCGCCTCCACCCCGACCGCACCGGCCCCTACTCCTGGTGGTCCTACCGGGGCCGCGCCTTCGACAACGACTCGGGGTGGAGGATCGACCTAATCGTGACAACTCCGGGCATTGCGGACAAATCCATCGCGGCCTACGTCGAGCGCGCGGCATCCCACGCGGAACGGTGGTCCGACCACGCACCCGTCACCGCCGAATTCGACTTCGGCGGCAACTAACCTACAGGAAGCCACAGTTAGTAGATACCAGCAGTGCCCTGATGCCTGCGGGCGGCGCTCAGCCCAGGCCCACCCGCGCCAGCGAGCGACGCCTGCGATCTTGCCCGGCCGGTTTGACAAGTCGATTCGTTGCACCCTCCCCGTCAGGGGCATCGCGAGCGCAGACTGACGGGGAGGCCTGTGACACCCCACGCCGAACGGTGGTCCGACCACGGGCCGTCACTGCGGTATACGACGTGAAGAACTGATCCTCTCGACTGCGCCGCGTGATCACCGTCTTCGATGAGCACGCGACGCCCGACGCCGACTACTTCTTATTGTCCGTCGGGGTGATGATCACCTTTCCGCTGCTGAGATCGATCCGGTTATTCGGAGGCGCGGACTCACCCTCCTCATCGCGGAGCATCAGCTCGGTCTGCTGCTGCTCCACCTGAACGCGCTTCATGCTCTGGAAGGCCGCCTGGAACTCGTCCAGCCCCGCTTGGGAGATCGACTTCCCCTTTCGCTTGACCTTGGTCGCCCAGCGCCACAGGCGCTCGACCACCATGATGATGATCAGGAAGATGACCATTAATTCCATGTGAGTGCACCACTTCGGCATGGGTGAGCGGAGGGCAAACGGGACCCCGACGACGACCACTCTTCAACGGTCCACGGCCGGTCGGTGTTCCGGGTCGGCCCGGATACGCCCCGCATCCACTCGAACCGCGTTCATCCGGAAACGATCCTCCGGAAGCGGTCGTCGTCGATGTTCGCGCCGGAGAGGACCACGCCGATCCGCGCCCCGGCCGGCTCGACCCGGCCCGCGAGGAGCGCAGCCACCCCGCAGGCGGCACTCGGCTCCGTGATGATCCGACCGCACTTCCAGAGGAAGCGCATCGCCGCCTCCAGTTCACGGTCCGTCACCACGGCCACCCCGTCGAGCAGCCTCCGGTTGATCTCGAAGGTGAAGCTTCCGGGGGTCCGGTGGCGCAGTCCGTCGGCGAGCGTACGAGGCGGAACGATCTCGACGCGCCGCCCGGCGAGCAACGAGCGCGCCGTGTCGTCCCCCTCCGCCGGCTCGACCCCGGTCACCGTGACGCCCGGGTCCAAGGCCTTCGCCACGGTCGCGCACCCCGCCGCCAGGCCCCCGCCCCCGACCGGCATCAGGAGGTGGTCCACCCCTCCGGTCTCCTCGAACAGTTCCAGAGCGACCGTACCGTGGCCCGCTGCGACGTCCGGGTCGTCGGACGAGGGCAGCAGGACGAGGCCCCGCTCGGCCGCCAGACCCCGCGTGATGACGTCACGGTCGTCGTGCACGGGGTCGTAGAAGACGACCTCGGCGCCGCAGGCGCGCACGGCCTCCAGCTTCGCCCCCGGAACGTCGCGCGGCAGGACCAGCAGCGCCGGGACGCCGAAGCTCTCCGCCAGTCCCGCCACCGCCTTCCCGTGGTTGCCGGAGGAGCCGGCGATCACTCCCCGTCGCAGATCAGCGGGGTCGAGCATCAGCATCTTGTTCAGCGCCCCGCGGTACTTGAAGGCACCGGTGTGCTGGTACATCTCCGCCTTGAGGAAGACCGACGCGCCCAGTTCCGCGTCGAGTTCGGGCAGGCGGAGCACCGGCGTGCGGACCACCAGTCCGTCCAGCCGGGCCGCGGCCTGCTCGACATCACCGATCAGCATCTTCAGCACGGCTCCCCCTACCAGCCGAACCGGGAGGAGTCGATCTTCTGCCAGATCGCCGCCAGCACATCCGGTCGCGCCATCTCCTCGTGCTCGCAGGACAACCGGACCTCCTCGACGCCCTCGGAGACGAACGACCGCCACCGCTCTGCGGACTGCGACACGTCCTCGTTCCCCCCGGCGTCCGCGCCGCCGTCTGCCGTGAACACCAGGGCCTCGCCCGTGAAGGCCCGCGGCACGTGCCGCTGTTGGTTGCCCGCGTTGTTCCCGAAGATCTCCAAGATCGACCCGGCGACCTCGTCACTGAGCGTGCTCAGAATCCCGCCACCGGCACGGAACGCAGCCGCCACATCGGCGATCTCAAGCTCGTCCTCCCCGTTCCGGTCGACCTCGATGCCGAGCCCCTCGATCGCCAGCGCCATCAACTGCGCCCTGCTCAGCGGGGCTGCATCCTCGGCCTGGGCCTTCGTGTACGGGTCGAGCAGCACCAGCGTCTCCACCTCCTCACCTGCCTCCTGCAACTGGACGGCCATCTCATGGGCGACGATCCCGCCGAGCGACCAGCCCAGCAGGTGGTACGGGCCCGACTCCTGCACCGCGCGGATCTGCCGGATGTAGTCCGCGGCCATGTCCCCGATGGAGCCCGGTAGTTCGTCGGGCCCGGCGAGCCCGCGCGCCTGCAGCCCGTACAGGGGGTAGTCCGACGGCATGCTGCGGAGCAACGGCGAGTAGCACCAGCTGATGCCGACCCCGGGGTGCACGCAGAACAGCGGTGCACGACTGCCGCTGCTGCGCAGGGGCAGCAGGACGCCGAGCGCGTCCTGCTGGGTCGCCGCACCACCGAGGCGCTTGGCCAGCTCGGCGACGGTCGGTGCCTCGAACACCGCACGCACCCCGAGCTCCACCCCCAGGACCGCCTTGACCCGGCTCGCCAGCCGGGTGGCCATCAGGGAGTCACCGCCGAGTTCGAAGAACCCGTCATCCACACCGACCTTGTCGAGGCCGAGGACCTCCGCGAACACACCGCACAGGACCTCCTCCTGCGGCGTCGCCGGAGCACGACCCTCACCGGCCGAGGCGAAGTCGGGTGCGGGCAGGGCCTTTCGGTCGAGCTTGCCGTTGACCGTGAGGGGGATCGCGTCGAGGACGACCACGGCTGCCGGGACCATGTACTCCGGCAGGGACGCGGCGACCTCGGCCCGGATCTCGGCGGTGTCGAGTTCGCTGCCGGGGGTGGGCACGACATACCCGACCAGGCGCTTGTCGCCGGGTCGGTCCTCCCGCACCAGGGCGACCGCCTGCGCGACCCCGGTGGTACGGGCGAGTGCACTCTCGACCTCGCCCAACTCGATCCGGAAACCACGCACCTTCACCTGGTCGTCACCACGCCGCACCTTCACCTGGTCGTCACCACGCCCGATGAACTCGAGGATCCCGTCGGTGTTCCAGCGGGCGGTGTCGCCGGTGCGGTACATCCGCTCACCCGGCGCTCCGAACGGGCACGCGACGAAGCGCTCCGACGTCAGCGCACGGCGGTTGAGGTAGCCGCGCGCCACACCGCTGCCGCTGATGTACAGCTCACCGGTCACACCGACCGGCACCGGACGCAGCGCCGAATCCAGCACGTACGCACCGCTGTTGTCCATCGGCCGACCGATCGGCACCGCCGCCGGCACCACATCGCCCGCCGCGTACGGGACCTGGGTGGTGAACGCCGTGGTCTCGGTGGGACCGTACGTGGTGCGCACGACCAGACCCGGGTGGGCGTCCAGCAGCGCACGCACGGCAGTCGGCGAGACCACGTCACCGCCCGTCGACACCTCCCGAACCCCGGCGAAGATCTCCGGCGTCTGCTCCGCCAGCACACCGAACAGACCCGCCGTGGCATGCACGTTCGTGATCCCGTGCTCCGCGATCAGCCGACCGCGCTCCGCCGCGTCCACCCGGCCCGCCGGCGCCAGCACCAGCCGCCCGCCGCGCACCAGCGGCACCCAGATCTCATACGTCGAACCGTCGAACGCGTGATTGGCCTGCACCATCACCCGCTCGGCGACCTCCGCGCTCCACGCCGCGTCCAGGCAGAACGTCACCACGTTGCGGTGCGTGGCCGCCACGCCCTTCGGCAGACCCGTCGACCCCGACGTGTACATCACGTACATCAGGTTGTCGCCGGCGACATGCACCCCCGGATCCACCACGGCCGTGGCATCCAAGGCGCTGTCCAGGGTCAGCGGAAGACAGGTCAGCCCCGGCTCCGTCGCCAGCGGATGCCCCGCGTGCGCCGCATCGACCAGCACCACCTCGGCCCCGGCCTCCCGCACGACCGACCGCAGACGGTCCACCGGGTTCGCCGCGTCCAGCGGCAGATACGCACCGCCCACCTTCAGCACACCCAAGAACGCCACCAGCATCTCCGGCGAACGGTCCACCAGGACCCCCACCGGACTCTCCAAGCCCACACCCAGAGCAATCAGACGATGCGCCAGCACATTCGCCCGCTCGTTCACCTCCCGGTAGGTCAGCGACACATCACCCGACACCACCGCGATGCTGTCCGGCACCCGCGCAACCTGCGCCTCGAACAGCTCCACCATCGACACCGCCGCAACCGGCCGCGCCGTACCGTTCCACTCCTCCACCACCCGCTGACGCTCACCCGCCGACAGGACGTCAACACGCCCCACCGACACCGACGGACCAACCAACACCGCCTCGAACACCCGCAG
>NZ_LGDO01000138.1:0-10862 GCF_001279805.1 Streptomyces sp. XY431 | reverse complement strand
GCCGGGGCGGGGGCGGCGGTGGCCGTGCCGGAGGCGAAGGTGGCGAAGCCGATTGCGGCGACGGCCGCGAGGGCCGCCGCTCTGGTGCGGAGACTGGTCATGGTGGGGTTCGGGATCCTTCCGGACGTGCGGGGCGGCCCGGTGGGGCTGCTGTTCTGACGGCGCGTCAGTCCGTTCCTGTGCGCCGGGCGCCCAGGTTATGGCCGCCGGAACGGCGGGGGGCGGCAGATCGACCGGCAGCTTCCCGGCACCCCGACGGAGCCCCTCGGCCCCTACCGCCCCCGGTGCGCCGCGATCAGCCGCGCGTAGTGGTGGCCGCTGGACTTGATGGTGCGGCGCTGGGTCGGGTAGTCCACGTGCACGAGCCCGAAGCGCTTGGCGTACCCGTACGCCCACTCGAAGTTGTCGAGCAGCGACCAGGCGAAGTACCCCGCCAGCGGCGCGCCCCGGCCGACGGCGCGGGCGCAGGCGGCGAGGTGGTCGGCCAGGAAGGCGGTCCGCTCCGGGTCGTGGACGCTGCCGTCGGCGGCCACGGAGTCGGCGTACGCCGAGCCGTTCTCGGTGACGTAGATCCGCTCGGCGTCGTACTCCTCGGTGAGCCGGAGCAGCAGCTGCTCCAGACCGGGCGCGTGGACCTCCCAGGGCATCGCGGTGTGTTCCGGGTTGGGGCCGGGCAGTTGGCGGATGAAGGGGGCCGGTCCGGTGGGGTCGTCGGCGACGATCTGGCGGAAGTAGTAGTTGAGGCCCAGCCAGTCGAGCGGCGCGGCGATGAGGTCGAGATCCCCGGCCCGCTCCGGCAGGTCGACGCCGTAGACCCGTCGCATGTCCTCGGGGTAGCCCCGGCCGTGGATCGGGTCGAGCCACCAGCGGTTGACATGGCCGTCGGCGCGGACGGCGGCGGCGAGGTCGGCCGGCGAACCGGTGGCCGGTTCGATCGGGCTGAGGTTGTTGACGATGCCGATCCGGGCGTCCCGGACGTTCTCGCGCAGCACCTGGACGGCCAGGCCGTGGGCGAGGTGCAGGTGGTAGGAGGCGCGGACGGCGGCGGTGAGGTCGGTGAGGCCGGGGGCCATCGCGCCGTCGAGGTGGCCGATCCAGGCCGAGCAGAGCGGCTCGTTGAGCGTCGCCCAGTCGGTGACCCGGTCGCCCAGCCGGGCGGCGACCGCGGCGGTGTACTCGGCGAAGCGCTCGGCGGTGTCCCGCGCGGGCCAGCCGCCGCGGTCCTGCTGGGCCTGCGGGAGGTCCCAGTGGTAGAGGGTCGGGAACGGGCGGATCCCGGCCGCCAGCAGGCCGTCCACCAGCCGGTCGTAGAAGTCCAGGCCGGCCTGGTTGACCCGGTCGTCGGCAAGCGGCACCACGCGTGGCCAGGCGATCGAGAACCGGTAGGCGCCGAGGCCGAGCCGGCCCATCAGCGCGACGTCCTCGGGCCAGCGGTGGTAGTGGTCGCAGGCGGTGTCGCCGGTGTCGCCGCCGGCCACCCGGCCGGGGGTGTGCGCGAAGGTGTCCCAGATCGAGGGGGCGCGCCCGTCGGCGTCCGCCGCGCCCTCGATCTGGTAGGCGGCGGTGGCGGCGCCCCAGAGGAAGTCGTCGGGCAGCGCGTCCAGGGGGGTGCCGGGGTCGGTCATGGCGGGCCTTTCGGGGCGGTGGGGCGGGCGGAGGAGGCGGCGGCGGGCGTCGGAGTGCGGTGCGCGGGTCATTTGACGGCCCCGGCGGTGAGCCCGGCGACCAGGTAGCGCTGGAGCAGCAGGAAGCCGGCCACCACCGGGACGCTGACCACCAGCGAGGCGGCCATCACCTGGTTCCAGTAGACGTCGTTGAGGGTGGCGTAGCCCTGGAGGCCGACGGCCAGGGTGCGGGTCTCCTCGTTGGTGAGCACCGAGGCGAAGAGCACCTCGCCCCAGGCCGTCATGAAGGCGTACACCGCGACCGCGACGATGCCGGGAACCGCCGCCGGGACGATGATCCGCACCAGGGCCCGGACCGGTCCGCAGCCGTCGACCAGCGCGGCCTCGTCCAGGTCGCGCGGAATGGAGTCGAGGTAGCCGACCAGCATCCAGATCGAGAACGGCAGCGAGAAGGTCAGGTAGGTGAGGATCAGACCGCCGCGGCTGCCGTACAGGGCGACCCCGGTGGCGTTGCCGACGTTGACGAGGAGCAGGAAGAGCGGGAGCAGGAACAGGATGCCGGGGAACATCTGGGTGGACAGCACCGTCACCGTGAAGAAGCGCCGGCCGCGGAAGCGGTAGCGGCTGACCGCGTACGCCGCGACGATCGCGACCAGGACCGAGCAGATCGTCGAACCTCCGGCCACGATCAGGGAGTTGACCAGGTAGCGGCCGAGCGGCACGGTGCGCCAGATGTCCGCGTAGGGGCGCAGGGTCACGGTGCTGGGGATCCAGCGGAACGGTCCCTGGACATCCTGGAGCGGCTTCAGCGAGCTGCCGAGCATCACCAGGACCGGGACGAGCGTGAAGACGGTGAGCGCGGCGAGCAGGACGCGGCGCAGCCACCGGAACGAGGCGGGCGGGTCGATCACGCGGTGGCGTCCTTCCGGCGCGAGGTGAGCAGCAGGTAGCCGGACGTCACCAGCAGCAGGAACAGCAGCAGCAGCACGGACATCGCCGAACCGGCACCGAAGTTCCAGGTGACGAAGGAGGATTGGTAGATGTGCACGGAGATCAGGTCGGCCGCGGCGGGGGCCGAGCGGCCGAACAGCAGGTAGGGGGTGTTGAAGTCGTTGAAGGTCCAGAGGAAGAGCACCAGCACCAGGACCTGGTTGACCGGCCGCAGCGAGGGCAGGGTGATCCGGCGGATCTGCTGCCAGACGCCGGCGCCGTCCAGCGCGGCCGCCTCGTAGAGCTCGCGCGGGATGTTCTGCAGCCCGGCGGTGAGGGTCAGGAAGGCGAACGGCCAGCTGCGCCAGACCGAGACGGTGACCAGCGCGGCGAAGCTGTTGTCGCCGAGCAGCCAGAACGGCTTGTCGTCGACCAGGTGGAGCTGGTCGTGCAGCACGTGGTTGATCAGGCCGGTGTCCCGCTGGAACATGAACGACCAGGTGATGACCGCCGCGTAGACCGGCAGTGCGTAGGGCAGCAGGAACACGGCGCGCAGCAGGCCGCGGCCGCGGAAGGCGTCCTGCATCAGCACGGCGGCGGTGGTGCCGATCAGCCAGGCGAGGCCGACGGCGAGCACGGTGAAGGCGCAGGTGACCCAGAAGGAGTGCAGCAGGGCCCGGCCGACCGGGGCGTCGAAGTCCACCGCGGTGCGGAAGTTGGCGAGTCCGGCCCAGGGGGCGGCGGTCCAGTCGCGGATGAAGAACTGGGTGAGCCGCTTGAAGCTCATCACGGTGCCGAGCACCATCGGCACCAGGTGGACGGCGAGTTCGAGCAGCAGGGCGGGGAGCAGCAGCAGATAGGGGAGGGCGGTGGTTCCGGCGCGTCGGCGCAGTCGGTCGATTCGGCCTCGGATCACGTCAGTTGGCCGGCATCTGCTGCTGGGCCCGGGTGAGTTCGGAGCGGACGCCGTCCTCGGTGACGGCCTTGCCGGCGGCGGCCGAGGCGAGCAGGTTCTTCACCGCGGTGCCGACCAGGGTCTCGAACTGGCTCTCGGCGGGCACCTGGGGCAGTGGGCGGGCGCTCTGGCCCAGGACCGCGGCCAGGGTGCCGAGTTCGGGGGTGGCGAAGGCGGGGTCGCGCTGGGCGTCGACGACCGGGGGGATGGTGCCGTAGGCCTTGTTGAGCACGGTCTGCTCCTCGGTGCCGGTCATGAAGGCCACGAACTTCAGCGCCCCATCGGTGTTCCTGGTGGCGCGGAAGACGGCGAGGTTGATCCCGGCGACCATCGAGGTGGTGGCGCGTTCGCCGCTGGCTCCGGCCGGAATCGGGACGGGGGCGACGCCGTAGTCCTCGGCGGCCATGCCGTGGGACTTGAGGTTGGCCCCGGCGGCCTGCCACAGCAGCATGGCGGCCTTGCCGGTGGCGAAGTCGGTGACGGACTGGTTGTTGGCGTACTCGGCGTTGCCCGCGGCGGCGATCCGCTCGGTGCCGAGCAGGTCGACGTACTGCTTGACCGCGGCGACGGCGCCCGGGCTGTCGAAGGCGGGGCGGCCGGAGGGGTCGAAGAAGTCGGCGCCGTGCTGCTTGGCGAGGGTGAAGGCGTGGTGGACGTTCTCGCTGATGTTGCCGCCCTCGACGGCGAGGCCGTAGCGGCCGCCGGTGGTGAGCTTCTTGCCGTCGGCGACCAGCTCCTCCCAGGTGGCCGGCGCGCGGTCGATCCCGGCCTCGGCGAAGAGCTTCTTGTTCCAGTACAGGCCGTAGGCCATCGAGTACAGCGGGACGGCGGCCGGGTCCTGGCCGACGGCGCCGGCCGAGGCGAGGGCGGCGGGCAGGAACCGCTCCTTGCCGCCGGTCTTCGCGAGGGTGGCGGCGTCGAAGGGCCGCAGGGCGCCGGTGGCCTGGAGCGAGGCGGACCAGGTGTTGCCGATGTTGAGCACGTCGGGGCCCTGGCCGGAGCCGGCGGCGGCGAGGATCCGGTTGAGCAGGTCCGACCAGGGGATGACCTCCAGTTTCACCTTGATGCCGGTCTGCTGCTCGAACTTCCGCAGCTCGGGTTCCAGCACCTGGCGGTCGTTCTCCAGGCTGGTGCCCTGGTTGGAGGCCCAGTAGGTGAGGGTGCCGGGGCTGCTGTCGCTCCCGCCGCCGGGTGCGGAGCCCCCGCCGCAGGCGGTGGCGGTGAGGACGAGCGCGGCGGCCAGCGCGCTGGCGGCGGCGGCGCGGAGGATGGGCATGGAGGGATCCCCTCTCGGGTGAAGTCCGGTGCTGCGATACTTAATTCGAGGCGTGATTTAACGTGTGAGAAAAGCTTCCGTCAAGGGTTCGGACAGCGATAGATTCGGGGCAGGAGGGAGATCCCATGACCGCGCGAGGCAAGAAGACGGTGCGTGACCTGCGCAGAGGCAGCCGGTCCACGCTGCTGCGGCGGCTGTACTTCGACGGGCCGCTCAGCCGCCAGGAGCTCGGCTCGATCACCGGGCTGAGTGCCGGCTCGATCAGCAATGTGACCGGCGAGCTGCTCGCCGACGGCCTGATCGAGGAGTGCGGCTCGGTGGAGTCGGACGGCGGGCGGCCCCGGATCCTGCTCCGGGTCGCGGCCGGCCGGGCCCACCTGGTCGGTGTGGACGTCGGCGAGACCCAGGTCCGGGTCGCGCTGTTCGATCTGGCCAGGACCGAACTGGCCGCCAGCGACCGGCCGCTGGACGACCGGGGCCACGACTCGGGCCATGTGGCGGAGCTGATCCTGGCCGGGCTGGCCGAGGTGCTGGAGCGTACCGGGACCGACCCGGCGACGGTGCTCGGCGTGGGCGTCGGCGTGCCCGGCATCGTCGAGCAGGGGGTTGTCGAGCAGGGGGTCGTCGGACGGGGGCTCGTCGCGCGGGGCGGCGGCGCGTCCGGCGTCGGGTCGGACGCCGGGGGCGGTGCGGGTGCCGTGGTGCACGGCCAGACCGTCGGCTGGGACGCGGTCCCGCTCGGCCGGATGCTGCGGGCCGGCACCGATCTGCCGCTGTTCGTCGACAACGGCGCCAAGACCCTCGGCCAGGCGGAGATGTGGTTCGGCGCCGGGCGCGGCGCCCGGCACGCGGTGGTCGCCCTGTTCGGCTCCGGCGTCGGCGCCTGCGTGATCGCCGACGGCGCCCGCTTCCGGGGCGCCACCAGCAGCGCGGGCGAGTGGGGCCACACCAAGGTGCACGTCGGCGGACGGCGCTGCCGGTGCGGCGCGCGCGGCTGCCTGGAGGCGTACGTCGGGGCCGAGGCGCTGGTCGCGCGGTGGGGCGCGGCACCGCCCGGCGGCGGGGAGAAGGCGGGGCTGGCGGCCCTGCTGGCCGCCGCCGGGGCGGGCGATCCGGCCGCGGTCGCCCTGCTCGACGAGGCCGCCGAGTACCTCGGTGCGGCCATCGCCGACCTGGTCAACCTGTTCAACCCGGAGCGGATCGTGATCGGCGGCTGGGCCGGACTGCTGCTCGGCCCCCGGCTGCTGCCCGGGATCCGCGCGGCGGCCACCGAGTACGCGCTGCGCTTCCCGCGCGAGCAGACCGAGATCGTGCTCGGAACGCTCGGCCCGGCGGCGGTCACGGTGGGCGCGGCGACCCTGCCGCTCTCCGACTTCCTGGACTCCGGCGGGGAGTTCCCGCGCCGGGCGGACACCGCGGCGACGGGTGCCGGGGCGACGGGTGCCGCGGCACCGGCCGGGCTGTGGGCCTGAGCTGGGATTCTTCGGTAATTCCTTGTCCTACAAGCAAGTTCACGCCGTGAGGAAAGTCGCCGCGAGGGGTTGACACCCCGGATCGACTGCCCCGAGACTCCCGGTCGGGGGCGCTCCCCGGGCCCGGACCCCGGGCCGGCGGCGCTCCGTCACGCACCAGGTGACCGCCCGCCGCGGCGGGTCCGTGCGCGCACCGGCCGAACCCCGAGCCGGCCGGTGCGCGGACCCGTCGAGCCGTCCCGTCGTTCCCCACCGCCCGGCGCCCAACGGCGTACCGGGCACGGGCCGCGGTGTGCGCCTCCGCCTTCACCCACCCCACCGCAGGAGCAGCCCATGAGGCTCACTTCAGCACGCCCGCGTCGCGGGGGGCCGGCCGCCAGGCTCGGTCTCGCCCTGCTCGCGGCCACCACCCTCGCCCTGCCGGGACCGGCCGCCCTCGCGGCCCCCGCCACCGGCGCGTCCAGCGCCGCCGCCCCCGCAGCCGCCGACTGCGGTGCCGCGGACGCCGCGCGGGGCCGCCCGGCCACCGCCTCCTCCACCGAGAACGCGGGCCTGTCCGCCGCCAACGCCGTCGACGGCGACCCCGGCACCCGCTGGTCCTCCGCCTTCGCCGACCCGCAGTGGCTGCAGGTCGACCTCGGCTCGGTGCGCCAGCTGTGCCGGGTCGAACTCGCCTGGGAGGCGGCGTACGGGCGCGCCTACCAGATCCAGTCCTCCGACGACGGCGTCACCTGGCGGACCCTCTACGCCACCGCGAACGGCACCGGCGGCACCGAGACCCTCGCCGTCTCCGGCAGCGGCCGCTACGTCCGGCTCAACGGCCTGGCCCGGGGCACCGCCTGGGGCTACTCGCTCTGGGAGCTGCGGGTCGCCGCCTCCGACGGCCCGACCGTGCCGCCGGTGCAGGGCGGCGGGGACCTCGGCCCCAATGTGCTGGTCTTCGACCCCGGCACGCCCGGCATCCAGGCCAAGCTGGACGAGGTGTTCCGCAAGCAGGAGTCCAACCAGTTCGGCCCCGAGCGGTACGCGCTGCTGTTCAAGCCGGGCACCTACCAGAACCTCAACGCCCAACTCGGCTTCTACACCTCGATCGCGGGCCTCGGCCTCAAGCCCGACGACACCACCTTCAACGGCGATGTCACCGTGGACGCGGGCTGGTTCAACGGCAACGCCACCCAGAACTTCTGGCGCTCCGCGGAGAACCTCGCCCTCAACCCGGTGAACGGCACCGACCGCTGGGCCGTCGCCCAGGCCGCGCCGTTCCGCCGGATGCACGTCAGGGGCGGGCTCAACCTGGCGCCGAACGGCTACGGTTGGGCCAGCGGCGGCTACATCGCCGACAGCCGGGTGGACGGCCGGATCGGCAACTACTCGCAGCAGCAGTGGTACACCCGGGACAGCGCGATCGGCGGGTTCTCCAACGGCGTCTGGAACCAGGTGTTCTCCGGCGTCCAGGGCGCGCCCGCGCAGAGCTTCCCCGACCCGCCCTACACCACCCTCGACACCACCCCGGTGTCGCGCGAGAAGCCGTTCCTCTACCTGGACGGCAACGAGTACCGGGTGTTCGTCCCGGCGAAGCGGACCAACGCCCGGGGCGTCTCCTGGGACGGCACCCCGCAGGGCACCTCGCGGCCGCTGAACCAGTTCTACCTGGTCAAGCCGGGCGCGACGGCGGCCACCATCAACCAGGCGCTGGCGCAGGGCCTGGACCTGCTGTTCACCCCCGGCGTCTACCACGTGGACCGGCCGATCGAGGTGACCCGCCCGGACACCGTGGTGCTCGGCCTCGGCCTGGCCACCGTGGTGCCCGACAACGGGGTGACCGCGATCCGGGTCGCCGACGTGGACGGTGTCCGGCTGGCCGGGCTGCTGGTCGACGCCGGGCCGGTCAACTCGCCGGTGCTGGTGCAGATCGGACCGGACAACGCGGCCGCCGACCACGCCGCCGACCCGACCACCCTCCAGGACGTGTTCGTCCGGGTCGGCGGCGCCGGCGCGGGCTCGGCCACCGCCGGGATCGTGGTCAACAGCGACGACGTGATCGTCGACCACACCTGGATCTGGCGCGCCGACCACGGCGCCGGCGTCGGCTGGACGGTCAACCCCGCCGACTACGGCCTGCTGGTGCGCGGCGACGACGTGCTCGGCACCGGGCTGTTCGTCGAGCACTTCAAGAAGTACGACGTCGAGTGGTCGGGCGAACGCGGCCGGACGATCTTCTTCCAGAACGAGATCGCCTACGACGCCCCGAACCAGGCCGCCGTGCAGAACGGCGCCACCAGGGGCTGGGCCGCCTACAAGGTGGACGACAACGTCACCACCCACGAGGGCTGGGGCCTCGGCAGCTACTGCTACTTCAACGTGGACCCGAGCATCCGGATGGACCACGGCTTCGAGGCCCCGGTCCGCCCCGGGGTGCGGTTCCACGACCTGCTGGTGGTCTCGCTGGGCGGCAACGGCCAGTACGAGCACGTGATCAACGGCACCGGCGGCGCGACCTCCGGCACCTCCACCACCCCGTCCACGGTCACCTCCTTCCCGTAACACCCCTCCCGGACGGCGCCGAGGTGCCTTCCCCCGACCGCCGCCCCGGCGGCCCGCGATCCGGCGGGCCGCCGGGGCGGCGCGCCGGGGCGGCGCGGCCGGACCCGGGTATCGGGTACCGGGTGCGGCAGGTCAGTGCTGGAGGGCGAGGCGCAGCGCGAGGGCGAGGACGACCAGGTTGCCGGTGAGGCCGGTGAGGAGGCGGCCGCGGGGGCCGGTCAGGAGGCGGCGGAGCAGGGCGCCGCCGGTGGCGAGCAGGGCCTGCCAGCTGGCCGAGGCGGCGAAGGCGGCCAGGACGAACACCAGGCCGGGACCGAGGCTGCCGGGACCGGTGCGGCCGCCGAGCACCAGGGCGCTGAAGTAGACCACGGTGAGCGGGTTGAGGAGGGTCAGGCCGAGCAGCGAGGCGTAGGTGCGCCAGGGGGAGGCGGGCACCGGGGGCGGCGGGCCGGCCGGGTCCCGGTCCGCCCGGTGGGTGCGGAGGGTGGCGCGCAGCCCGTGCGCGGCGAGGAGGACGAGGACGCCCGCGGCGGCGAGTTCGAGGGCGCCGGCGGCCGGTGCGAGCAGCGGGGCGAGCGTCGCGCCGCCGATCAGCGCGAGCAGGGCGTACAGGCCGTCGGCGGTGGCCACGCCCAGGGCGGCGGCCATGCCCCGGGCCAGCGAGACGCGGGAGGCGAGGGTGACGATCAGGACGGAGATCGCCCCGACCGGCACGGCGATGCCGTAGCCGGCGAGGAGCCCGGAGAGCAGGGCGTCGGTCATGGGGGTTCCGGTTCGCGCGGGGCGGTCGGGGGGCAGTGGCCGGGAGCGTAGTGCGCGGCGGCCGGACCGGGCCACCGGTTTATCGGGACGGGCCCGGTGGCCGATCGGCGGGATTCGGTCCGGTGACCGAGTCTGCGGGGGCGTCCGGTGTTGCGCTGGGGAGCGCTCGGGAACGCTCCGAGGAGAGGGGATGTCGCGATGAGGACGTGGCTGTGGCCGGTGAGGTCGATCGCGCACCCGGTCCGGGCGGCGCTCGCCCGCCGGCAGCCGCGGGCGGCCCGGCAGCGGTGAGGGCCGCCGCCGGGCCGGACGCTCACCCCTCCGCCGGGGACGCTCAGACCGCCGCCGCGAGCACCACCGGCGTCGGGCCGTCCGGGCGGACGGTGATGCTGTAGACGGCCCCGGCGGGCCGGTCGAGGAAGCGCACCGTGAAGGCGGGCAGCAGGAGTTCGAGTACCGCGACGGACTCGCGGAGCGCGAACTGGGTGCCGAGGCAGGCGCGGGCGCCGAGGCCGAACGGGAGGTAGCCGCCGAGGTGCGCGGGGCGGCTGCCGCCCGGGCCGAAGCGGGCCGGGTCGAAGCGCTCGGGGTCGGGCCAGAGCGCCGGGTCGCGGTGGGTGAGGTAGGGGCAGACCAGCAGGTCGGTGCCGGCCTCGACGCGGTGGCCGGCGAGGGTGTCCTCGGTGAGCGCGTGCCGGGGGAGGATCCAGGCGGACGGGTAGAGCCGCAGGGTCTCGGAGACCAGGGCCTGCACCGCCTCCCGCCGTTCGGGCGAGCCCTCGGGGCCGGCGTCGAGGGCCCACCGCCGGGCGCCGGGTTCGCGGTCGAGGAGCAGGTACAGCCAGGTGAGGGTGGTGGCGGTGGTCTCGTGGCCGGCGACGAGCAGGGTGACGAGCTCGTCGCGGATCAGCCGCTCGGTGTACTCGGGGTGCAACTCGGCCGCGTCGAGCAGCACCCGCAGGACGCCGGGGCCGTCGGGGCCGTCCTCGTGGCGGCGGGCGGCGGCGATCGCGGCGTGCGCCACCGCGTCGATCCGGGCCAGGTCCTCGGCGACGGCGGCTCCGGCCTGTTCGCCGTCGGGGAGTTGGGGGAGGGCGGCGACAACGGTGGCGATGCGGTCGAGTTCGCGCTCGGTGGCCTGGTCCAGGGGGTGGCCGGTGAGCGCGCGCCAGATGGTGTCGAGGGCGAAGTGGCGCATCTCCGCGCCGAGGTCGATCTGGTCGCCGGTGCGCGCGTACCCGGCCCAGCGGTCGGCGGCGCGGCGGGCGGCGGCGGCGATCCGCTGCTCGTAGCGGCGC
>NZ_LGDO01000137.1:0-4430 GCF_001279805.1 Streptomyces sp. XY431 | reverse complement strand
CCCCCGCCGTTGCCGCTTCCAGTCGTCGCCGGTCGCGGTCAGCACGCCCTCGCCGGCGAGCATCCGGGCCCGGTGCGAGCGCTTGACGTACCGCTCGGGGTGGCGGCCGAGGACGTGCTGCACGGCCTCGGGGTCGGTGACCAGGACGGTGGGGCGGGGGCCGATCCGGAACGCGGCGACACCGCCGAGGCGCTGCCGGGTACGGGCCAGCAGGTCGATCAGCTCGGCCTCCTCGGTGCGCCACTCCTCGACGGCCTCGGGCGGCAGTTCGGGGACGGGCGGGGCGGCGGCGGGGGAGGGGCCGGGGTTCGCGGCGGTGGTCACGGGGGTGCCTCCTCGGTCGGCGGCGGGCGGCGGTCCGCGCCGACTCTACGTCAGCGTGCGCTCCCGCCATGACCGTCCGGCCACCGCCCGGACACCGGGCGCCACTCTGCGCCGATCGAGCGGCACCCGGGCGGCAACCAGGCAGCACCCGGGCCGGGCCCGCGGGCGCGGCGCTCCGCACATGCGGCGGTGCCGCGGTCCGTCCCCCTCGACGAACCGCGGCACCGCTTTTTCATCCCGTCCCGGAGACGATCCGGTCCGCTCAGATCGGCTGCCAGAGGGCCGGGACGATCGGCGGCTCCCAGCCCACCTGGGCCGTGTGGCCCTGGAGGCACCGGTAGCTGATTCCGTTGTAGGTGACGGTGTCACCTGTCTTGTAGGTGGTGCCCGCGGCCCAGGTGCCGTTGCCCGGGCCGGGGTCGGAGGTGACCACCAGCGAGTAGCTGCTGGAGTGGGAGACCGAACCGGTGCCGGTCACGGTCAGGTTGTACGTCGCGGCGGGGACGGAGGCGGCGACCGAGATGTTCAGGGTCGCGGAGCCGCCCGACTGCACCGAGGCGGGGCTGACGGTGGCCGTCACACCGGCCGGCGCGCCGGAGACCGAGAGGTTCACGGTCTGGGCGGAGCCGGAGGTGGTCTGGGTGTTCACCGTGGCGCTGGCCGACTCGCCCGGCTTGACGCTGCCGGTGGCCGGGTTGACGTTGACCGAGAAGTCGTTGCTCGGCACCGGGCCGCTGCCGACCGAGGTCTTCCACAGCGTGTAGGCGACGCCGTCGGCGCTGCGGTCCAGCACGGTGGCGTTGATGTTGCTGGTGGTGTCGCAGGCGGAGTGGTAGCAGGAGTCGTACGCCCGGTTCGCGGTGCCGCCCCACTTGGCCGCCTGGTTGGCGGTCTTGGTGGCGCTGGCGCCCGCCGCGTAGCCCGAGGTCGGGATGCCGGCGGACTGGAACGAGGCGTCGTCCGAGCGGCCCTGGCCCTCGACGTTCTCCTCCGGCTGGAGGTTCAGGGAGTCCCAGTAGGCCTTCATCGGCGCCGAGGTGGCGGAGTTGACGTTGTTGATGAAGTAGCCGGCGTTGGGCGAGCCGACCATGTCGAAGTTGTAGTAGCCCTTGATGGCGCTGCGCTGGGTGGAGCTCAGCTGGCCCACGTAGTACTGCGAGCCCTGGAGGCCCTGCTCCTCACCGGTCCACCAGGCGAAGCGCACGTGGCGGGTCATGGTGGGGTTCTGCTGGGCGAGGACGAGCGCGGTCTCCAGCAGGACGGACGAGCCGGAGCCGTTGTCGTTGATGCCGGGGCCGGCGCTGACGCCGTCCAGGTGCGCGCCGAACATGGTGACCTGGTCGGCGGGGCCGCCCGGCCAGTCGGCGACCAGGTTGTTGCCGCCGTAGGTGCAGGAGCCGCAGGCCTGCTCGCTGACCTGGTAGCCGGCGGCGACCAGCTTGGCCTTCACATAGGCCAGCGACTGGCTGTAACCGGCGGTGCCGGTACGGCGGTTGCCGCCGTTCTGCGAGGCGATGGTGTTGAGCTGGGCCAGGTGCGCCTGGACGTTGGCGACGCTGATGTCGGGCGCCTGGCCGCCGGGGTTGCCGCCGCCGACCGTCAGCGTGTACTGCGCGGTGTGGGTGGTCTGGCCGGTGCCGGTGACCGTGATGACGTAGGTCCCGGGCGCGGTGGTGGCGCTGGTGGAGACCGTCATCGTCGCGCTCGACCCGGACTGGATCGAGGACGGGTTGAAGCTGACGCTCGCACCGCTCGGGGCGCCGGAGGCGGTCAGGTTGACGGTCTGGGCGCCGCCCTGGGTCACCTGGGTGCCGACCGTCGTGGTGGCGGAGGAACCCGGCTGGACGGTGCCGGAGCCCGGGTTGGTCGAGATCGAGAATTCCGGCCCGGTCGGGCCGTCGCACTTCGGGTCACCGGTCTGGGCGGGCACGCTGACCGCGTCCCAGGCCGCCTTGGTGCGGTTGAACAGGTTGCAGGTGGGGTCGAGGCTCTTGGCGGCGGTCAGGGTGGTGGTCCGGTACCTCTTGTAGGTCATGCCGCTGGTCTTGAGCAGCATGCCGCCGTAGAAGACCCGGCCCGCGTCCTTGATGCCGACGCCGGTGACCGTGGAGCTGTTGCAGGTCGGGCTGGTGGGCTTGCCGCCGCCCGGGTTGGAGCCCTCGGCGAGCAGGTAGAACCAGTGGTTCAGCGGGCCGGCGGCCGCGTGCACCTCGGTGCTCGGGATCGAGGAGGAGTAACAGTTGGGGTCGCCGTTGACGAGCGAGGGGTTGGCCATGTTGCGGATCGGGCCGCGGCCGACCAGGTTGATCATCTCGCCGACGGTGTAGTCCGGGTTGTCGTACGGGGAGGGCTGGTTGGCGTAGGCCTCGGTCAGCGCGCCGAAGATGTCGCCGGTGCCCTCGCCCAGGCCGTTCTCGTTGTTGGCGCCGCCGGGGGTGTACTGGTCGATGCCGTGGCCGAACTCGTGGCCGACGACGTCGATCGAGGAGATCCACTCGTTGGCGTTGTTGTGGCCGATGGAGACCGAGGAGCCGTCCCAGTAGGCGTTGACGTCGTTGAGACCGACCTTGACCGGCCAGCTGCCCCCGGTACCGTTGTGGCCGTTGCGGCCCAACCAGTCCTTGAGCATGTCCCATTCCTTCTGCGCCGCGAACATGACGTCGCCGCAGCCGGTCTCCTTGCTGGTGGGGCTGCCGTTGCCCCAGGAGTCCGAGGACTTGCTGAACACCTGGCCGGTCGCGTTGTCGGCGCAGCTCAGGCCGGGCCGGCCCGGGTCGCGCAGCGAGTAGCTGCTGCCGGAGCCGGTGGTGCTGATGGTGACCGGCGGCGGGCCGTTCCACTTGCTGTTGATGGTCCCGGCCCGCACGTCGTCGTAGCTGTCGACGACCTCGCCGTTGCGGGCGTCGACGAAGACGTGCAGGGTGCTCGGGGCGCTCGCGGTGCGGCCGGTGAGCACGGTCTCCCAGGCGAGCCGCCCGGCGCCGTCCTTGACCCGGACGACCAGGCGGCGGGACTGCACGCCGTCCACGGTGGCCAGCTTGGTGCGGGCGGTCCGCTCCGCGTTGGCGGCGCTGATCAGGGCGGTGGTGGGCACGCCTATCGCGCCGGTGTTGGCGGACTGGGAGCCGTGCACCCTGCCCTGGCCGTCGGCGATCACGACGGCGTCGCCGCCGACCACGGGCAGGCCCTTGTAGGTCCGCTCGTAGGCGACCGAGTAGAGACCGCCCAGCCAGGGGGTCACGGACTGGCGCTCGTAGGTCTCGCCGGGCCCCTTGGCCAGGGCGTCCAGGCCGGCCGCGGCCGCCTGGTCGGCGGCGTTCACGGCGGCGGCCAGCGCGCTGGGGGGTGTCGGCGCGGCCGCACCCGCGGCGGCGCCGGCCTGTCCGACCGCGGTGGCGGTCAGCATGCCGGCCAGGACGGTCAGGGTGGTCCCCGCCGTCAGCAATCTGCGTTTCATTCCGAGGCTCCTCGAACGTGGGGGTGCTCGACCGCGGACGGTGCGCCGGAGGGGCGCTCACCGCAGGACGCTGGGGGGACTGGTCAGCGGGCGTCCGCGCTCGGGTGCCGGAACACTCACACGCCGTCATGGCACGGTCAACGGGCTGGACGCACGGAACGGGGGGTTGGCAAGTTCCGTCAAGTACCGCTCGGGTGCGCCAAGAAGCTTTTCGAGCACGGGGCCTGACGACGGGAAAGGCGTCCGGGCAGGTCGGAGTGCTCGGAGAGATCGAGACCGGTGGCCAGTGAGGTAGAGACCAATAGAGGGGAGAGGTTGAGACCACCGCATGGAGAGGTTGAGACCAGAGTGCGGAAGTGGTTGAGACCACATCATGTACGGCGGGGGTCCTCGTCCAGTACCGTCCTCCTCAGCGGACCTCTCCCACCGGAGGGCCCGGAACGCACTCGGGAGGGCAGCCCCGTGCACCGCAACCGGGCGGCGACCACGCCCGTCGAGGACCACCTCTGGCAGGCCTTCGGTCTGCGGCTGCGCCAGTGGCGCCGCCGCGCCGGACTGACCCAGGCCCAGCTCGGCGCCGAGATCGGCTACGACCACACCGCCGTCAGCAAACTGGAGCACGGCACCCGCCGCACCAACCCTGTCTCTT
>NZ_LGDO01000136.1:0-10948 GCF_001279805.1 Streptomyces sp. XY431 | reverse complement strand
CCCCCGTTCGGCGCCACCCCCGGCGTCCCCGAACCCCCCGCCTGGGCCCTCCCGGCCATCCACCCACCCGACCGCAGCCACTGGCGGTGACGCCCCGCCGGACGACGGCCCCGGCCGTTGTCGGTGCCGCCTGGTTCGATGGCCCCGACAGCGAGGACGGCAGCAACCGGGGGAGAATCCGTGGGCACGTGGGGCAGTGGGAACTTCGAGAGCGACACGGCGCTGGACCACCTGTCGGCCGTCGTCGGCCGACTCGTCGACGAGGTCGCCGAGGCGATGGCCGGCGATCCGGTCGGCATCGAACCCGACGAGTACTGGGGCGAGGCCGTGCCGTGCCAACTGGAACTGCTGCACGTCCTCGCGCAGGCCGGCCACTCCACCGAGGGACTGCCGAAGGCCGCGGTGATCGAGGGCTGGAAGGAGACCTACATGGCCGTCTGGGAGCGCAGCATCGACGGCCTGGAGCCCAAGCCCGAGTACAAGAAGAAGCGCCGGGAGGTGCTGAACCGCACCTTCGACCAGCTGGCCGCCGATGCGCGGCAGGCAGAGGTCGACCAGGACTCCTAGTCGGTCTCCCCGCGGCGGGGCAGGCGGGCCGCGGCGAGGGCGCCCAGGGTGCCCGTCAGCAGGCCCCAGCCGGCGGCGAGCGGCACGGTGATCCAGAGCACCGGGTCGAGCGTGAGTGTGCCGCCGGTCAGGGCGGCGGCCGGGCCGACCGGGCCCACCGCCGGGCCGAGGACGGAGCTGAGCAGGTCGCCAAGGCCGCCCTCGCCGAGGCCGACCCCGAGCACCGAGAGGCCGTAGTCGGCGGAGATCCTGGTCCAGACGCCGACCAGCAGCATGGTGACGGCGGCGGCCGCCGCCAGCCGCACCGCGTGCTGCCACAGCCGGACCCCGCGCGGTGCGCGGTGCGCGGCGAACACCCCGGCGGCGAGCATCAGGACGGCGGCCAGCGGGAGCAACCACCAGGCGCGGGCGTCCTGTTCGGCGAGCGTGCCGAGGTTCACCGTGCCGTCCTGGCCCTCGCCGACGCGCAGCACGGCGGCCAGTGATTTGGGCACGGGCAGTCCGATCGCGCCGACCAGGTGGCCGTTCCACTCGCCGCCGAGGCCGACGCCGAAGGCGAGCCAGACCAGATTGGGCAGGGCGAGCAGCGCGACGGCGGCGACCTCGCGGGCGTTCCCGTTCACCACGGCGGTGCCGATCGCGGCCAGCACCCCCAGCGCCACGCACCCGAGCAGGACCAGCAGCATCGCGAACCCGGCCGGGCGGACGGCCTGCTGGAAGGGCACCAGGGAGCGCGGCAGCGGCGCGCGGCGGGAGACGGCGAAGGTCGCGGCCAGCACGACCAGCAGCCAGAGCAGCCCCAGTCCGAGGGTGGGCGCGGGCTCCGCGTGGAAGCCCACCTCGGGGTTGATCCCGAGCGCGCCGCCGAGCTGTTCGACCAGCCCGTCACCGAGCGGCACCGGGAAGGTGTGCCGGGCGGCGACGCAGAGCAGGACGAGCGCGACCAGCCAGACGACCGCCGTCCGGGCGGCGCGGCCGAGCAGTTCCCGGCCGCCCGCGACCGCGCGGAACCGCAGTTGGCGCAGGAACACCTCGGCCACGGCCAGCGCGCCGACCAGGCTCACGGACAGCGGCATCGCGACGATCCCGGCATCGACGGAGGCGAAGAAGCCGGCCCCGCCGTCGAGGCCGACCGAGCCGCCGACCGCGAGGGTGAGGGTGGCGGCGAGCACGTACGGGAAGCCGCCGCCGGGCAGGTCGTTCGCCCCGGCCGCCCAGAGGCCGAGCGCGGCGACGGCCGCCATCGCGGCGAACCCGGCCAGGACGACCGCCACCGCGTCCAGCCAGCCGCGCACGGCGCCGGGTGGTCCGGCCGCCCCGGTGCGGGCCGGCCCGCTCGAACGGGCCTGCTGGTGCATGCGGGTCTCCCTGTCGGCTCGGTGTCCCCCGTGCGTCCGGTTCCGGCCCCCACGTCTGCCACCAGGGTGGCCCAGGACCGGCCCGCCCGCCTGTCCGCCTCCCGGCCCCGTCGACCCCGCGTGCCGACGCGCGCCGACGCGCCCGCCGATCCCGCTCAGCGACCCGCCCGCCGACCGCTCACTGCCCGCCTCACTGCCCGCTGCTGTTGCGACGGACCGGCACCCGGGGCAGAAATGGATCCCAGTGGCAGGAGCCTCCTGCGCCGGCCGGGTGGACCGGCCGCCTGCGAAACGGAGCCTCGATGAGTTCCCAACCGCCTTCGTCCGGGCCGCCCCTCGGCCCGCCCTCCGGACCTCCGTCCGGCCCGCTCTCCGGCCCGCCCTCGGGCGGCCGGTCCGGTCCGCCCGGTCCCCCGTCCGGCCCGGCCTCCGGCGGAGCCGGCGGACCGGGCGGTGGCGGCGGACCGGGCGGCTCGTCCGGTCCGGGCGGTCCGGGCGGTCCGTCCGGGGGACGTCCGACGCCGTGGTGGCGCTCCGGACGGAAGGCCGCCCTGGTGGCCGGCAGCGCCGCGCTGGCCGTGGTGGCGGCGGTGCTGATCATCAACAACAACAGCGGCGGCGGCAGCAGCGACACCACCGTGCCGACCGCGAACGAGGTCGCGCTGCAGGGTCCGCAGGACCCGGGCCCGGCGCCGTTCACCCCCTCGGTCCAGACGGAGGCGGTGCAGGCCCCCGCCCCGGCGCCGACCACGACGACCGCCACGGCGACCGCCACCCGAACGGCCGGTGCCACGGCCACCGCGAGCACCGGCCTCCACAACGTCGAGGGGACGTCGGCCGGCGTCTACGGCGGGACGATGAACAAGCCGAGCTGCGACGTGGAGCGGCTGATCTCGATCACCTCGACCGGCGACACCGGCCGGGCCTGGGCCTCGGCCCAGGGCATCGAGCAGTCCGCCATCCCGGGTTACCTGCGGTCGCTGACCTCGGCCTACCTGCGGGTGGACACCCGGGTCACCAACCACAGCTACCAGGGCGGCGCGGCCGTCGGCTACCAGTCCGTGCTCCAGGCCGGCACCGCCGTGCTGGTCGACGCGCAGGGCGTGCCGCGGGTGCGCTGCGGCTGCGGCAACCCGCTGAAGGCGCCGACGCTGGTCTCGGACGCCAAGTACGTCGGCAAGCCGTGGACGGGCTTCCAGCCGAGCACGCTGGTCATCGTGGTCGCCGCGCCCCGGCCGGTGACCGAGATCGTGCTGGTGGACATCGTGACCGGCGGTTGGTTCGCGCGGGTGACGGGGCAGGTCAAGGTCGTCGACAAGGAGGTCCGGGAGCCGCGAGGTCCGCTGGCCCCCGGCGTCCCGGCCGCCACCTCCTGGCCGACCGCCTCGTCGAGCCCGTCGAAGTCGGGCTCCACCTCCGCCTCGACCTCGGCGCCGAGTTCCGGAAGCACCTCGACCTCGGGTTCGCCGTCCGGCTCGACCTCCGGCTCCACCGGACCGTCCAGCAGCTCGGCGACCGCCTCGACCTCGGGCGCGACCTCCTCGGGGGCCACGTCCTCGGGGGCGACGTCGTCAGGAGCCACCTCCTCGGGCGCGACCTCCTCCGGGGCCACCTCCTCCTCCGCCTCGACCGGCACCTCGACCAGCGCCTCCACCGAGTCGGCGACCTCGAAGCCGACGGTGACGAACACCCCGGCCGCCACCACGACGACCGCGAAGACGGCCGCGTCGACCACCTCGGCCCAGCAGCCGGCGACGGCCACGGCGACCTGCGCCACCGCCGCGCCGTCCACCCTGCCGCCCTGCCCCACCACCACGGAGACCACCGGCTGATCCGACCGGCCGGACCCTCCGGACCCGCCGGGGTGTCACCCCGGTGGCAGCAGCACCTCGGTGTCGTCCGGCCCCAGTACCCGGCCGTCGGCCGCCCGGACCTCCACCCGGGCGACCGGCGCGCCGGCGGCGCGGTCGACGAGGCGGGCGCGCGGCTCGTCGGCCACGAAGCAGTACCGCTCGCCCCACTGGCGCAGCGCGGTGACGACGGGGAACAGCGCCCGCCCCTTCTCGGTGAGTACGTACTCCTGGTACGGGCTGCCGTCGGCAGCGGGAGCAGGTTCGAGGACGCCGTGGGCGACCAGGTTGGCGAGGCGCGCGGAGAGGATGTTCTTCGCCAGCCCCAGATTTTTCTGGAACTGCCCGAAGCGGCGCAGCCCGTCGAAGGCGTCACGGACGATCAGCAGCGTCCAGCCGTCGCCGAGGAGGTCCAGCGGCCGGGCGACCGGGCAGGTCGAATCCTCGTGCGAGGTGCGTTTCGGCACCCGCTTCTCCTCTCGTCCGGCGGTGACCCGCGGCTCGGATGTCCCGCGGCTCGGATGTCCCGCGGCTCGGATGTCCCGCGGCTCGGATGTCCCGCGGCTCCGGTGACCACCCGCGGCTCGGGCGACCCGCGGCTCCGGTGGCACGGGTTTCACCTTGCAACCATAGCGCCCGCCGAGCCGGCGATCCGTGGTTGCTTATTAAAACCTCGTCGTGCAAGGGTAGCGCGGTAGCACTTTGAAACCACCTTGCCGCGAAGGAGCCCCCGTTCCGTGCCTGTTCCCGCCGTCGCCTGGCTGTTCTCCGTCGCCAGTGGCCTGGCCGTCGCCAACGTCTACTACGCCCAACCGCTGCTCGACCTCGTCGCCCTGGACCTCGGCATCGACCACGCCACGGTCGGCCTGATCGGCACCCTCACCCAGATCGGCTACGCAGTCGGCCTGCTGCTGCTCGTCCCCCTGGGCGACCACCTCGACCGCCGCACCCTGATCACCGCCCAGCTCGGCCTCTCCGTCGTGGCGCTCACGGCCGTGGCGCTCTCCCCCTCGGCCCCGCTGATGCTGCTCGCCATGGCGGCGGTCGGCATGCTGGCCGTGGCCGCCCAGGTGATGGTCGCCCACGCGGCCTCCCTCGCCGATCCCGCCGACCGGGGCCGCGTCGTCGGCATCGTCACCAGCGGCATCGTGGTCGGCATCCTCCTCGCCCGGACCGTCGCCGGCACCGTCGGCGACCTCGCCGGATGGCGCGCCGTCTACCTCGTCTCCGCGATCGCCACCGGCGCCATGGCCGTCGCCCTGGCCTCGGTCGTCCCCACCGAACGCCGCCGCCCGGAGCGGATCCACTACCCGCGCCTGGTCGGCTCGGTGTTCACGCTGTTCGCCGAGGAGCCCGTGCTCCGGGTCCGCGCCGGACTCGCGCTGCTCGTCTTCACCGCCGTCACCGTGCTGCTCACCCCGATGGTGCTGCCGCTGGCCGCCCCGCCGTTCAGCCTCAGCCACACCGAGATCGGGCTCTTCGGCCTGGCCGGGGCCGCCGGCGCGCTCGGCGCCGGGCACGCCGGCCGACAGGCCGACCGGGGGCGGGCGCGGCGCACCCTGGCGATCGGACTCACCGCCATGCTGGCCGCCTGGCCGCTCGCCGCGCTGCTGCCGCACTCGGTGTGGTGGCTGGTGCTCGCCATGGTGGTGATCGACTACGGCCTGCAGTCCGTGCACGTCGTCAATCAGCACCTGCTCTACCAGGTCCGCCCCGAGGCGCAGAGCCGGCTGACCGCCGGGTACATGCTGCTCTACTCGGCAGGCAGCGCGATCGGCGCGATCGGCTCCACCCTGGCGTACGAACACGGCGGCTGGACGGCGGTCTGCGGCCTGGGCGGCGCGGTCAGCCTGCTCGCACTCGCGTACTGGCGGGCCACCGAACGCCTGCTGGCGGACCACCACCTCGTGGACAACGACCGGTCCGCGGAACCCACCGTCCCGGCGCCCACCGCCACGGAGCCCAGCGTCGCGGAGCCCACCGTCCCGGAGCCCTGCCTCAACCGGTGACGGCCAGCTCCGCGACCACCGCGCGGTGGTCGGCGCCCCGCACCCGGTGCTCCGTCACCGACACCGCGCGCAGCGCCTCCCCGTGCAGCACGTGGTCGATCTGGATCACCGGCCACAGCGCGGAGAAGTAGGTGTTCGACTCCGGCCAGGTGGGCGCGGCCCCCCGGCCCAGCTCCGCGTGGGTGTCGGCGAGGCCGGTGTCGAGCAGGGCACGCATCGGCGAGTGGTCGAGCGTCGCGTTGAAGTCCCCCAGCAGCACGGCGTTGCGGGTGGCGCCGGACACCGCCGCCCGCAGTCCGTCGAAGTCCGCCGACCAGCGCCCGGAGTCACCCAGCGGGTAGTAGGTGTGCACGGCCGTCAGCCGGACGGTGCGGCCGCCGACCGTCACCTCGGCCGCGATCTGCTCCCGGGCCGCCTCCGAGGCCGTGCCGTCGAGCGGCGTCAGCGGGAGCCGCGAGTAGATCGCGGTGTCCCGGCCGGGCCGCAGCTCCCGGTGCGGCAGCACCTCGGCGATCCCCGCCCGGTCCAGCCGGGCGACCGCGCCCGGCCCCAGCTCCTCCATCGCGAGCACGTCGACGCGCTGTTCGCGCACCAGCCGGACGATCTCGGCGGCATCGGCCTGCCCCACCCAGGCGTTGCTGGTGGCGACCCGCAGCCGGGGCGCGTCGGCCGCCGGAGCGGCACCGCCGTCCGGCACCAACCTCGGGACCAGCCAGAAGAGTTGCACCGCCGCCAGCACCCCGGCAACCACCGCCGCCCACCACGAGCGGAGTGCCAGCAGCACCCCGAGCGCGAGCACGCCGCCCAGCGTCGCGTACGGCAGCAGCACCACGGCGAGCGCGAGCGGCGTCCCGTCGTCCCACCCGCCGAGGCGGACCGCCACCAGCGCCGCCGACAGCGCCGACACCGCCCAGCCGGACCACTCCAGCACCCGCCGCACCCACACCCACCAGCGTGCCCGCTCCACCGGCTTCCCCACCCCTCGCTCCGGCCCCTCGCCTCTGCCTCAGGACGCCCCCGTCCACGGCGCGGTTCCGCACCGCTCCGCGCACGGGGCTCCCGGCGGGGAGCCGCCGCGGGGGGAGCCACCGCGGAGGGAGCCGCGCCTTCTCCCGGAGCCCCGGGCACTGAGCTATTGAGGTGATCGTTTCTGCGTGTCCGGACAGAACGGTCCGGAGGCCGGTCCAGGGTGGGACCTGCCCCGATCCCATTGCCCGTTGTGAGGCCACCCGTGGTTCATCGACCCTCCCCGCACCGCAAACGTCTGTCCGCCCTGTGCATGGCGGTCCCGCTGGCCGCCGGGCTGGCGGCTCCGTTCGCCCTGGACCGGGCCTTCGCGGCGCCGGACCTGCCACAGCGCCAGGCGGCGGTCCGCGGGGCCGGCACCCAGCGGCCGATCGGCCCCGACCCGGTGCTCGACCTGCTCACCCACGGCAACCTGACGATGGCCTCGAACTCGGTCCTGACCTGCGACGACAGCGACGGATCGGCCTGCAACGACACCGAGGGCACCAACAACGGCCGCACCAAGTACATCAAGACCGACCCGAACGCGCCCGGGAACAACGCGTCCTCGGCCCAGCTGGTGATCCCGGCCGGGGCCGAGGTGCTCTCCGCCCGGCTGTACTGGCAGTTCAACCCGACCAACACCAGCACCGCCGGCGGCACCTCCGGGGACATCAACAAGGGCAATACGGTGTCCTGGAAGGTCCCGGGCGGCGCCTCCTACGAGCAGGTCACCGCCGACACCTACGACTGGTTCGACCAGCAGGTCGGCGGCACCCCGCCCGAGCCGCTGCTGGCCGGGGCCGGCGTGAAGGACGTCACCGCCCAGGTGAAGGCCGCGGGCGCGGGCAGCTACACCGTCGCGGACATCCAGGCGTGCGCCGGGCGCTCCTCCGCGCAGAACTCCGGCGGCAACAACGTGGGCTGCTGGGGCGGCTGGTCACTCGTGGTGGCCTACCAGAACGAGGCCGACCCGCTGCGCTACCTCCAGATCTGGGACGGCTTCCAGCTGCTGCGCTCCCCCGACAACCTGGCGACGCTCACCCTCGCCGGCATCCGCACCCCGGCCACCGCCCCGCCGGCCACCATGGGCGTCACCGTCGGCGACGGCGACGTGCCGATCTCGGGCGACCAGCTGCTGGTCGGCTCCGCGACCGACAACCTGACGCTGCTGCCGATGCCCGGGCCCACCGGTGTCTCCACCGACAACGCCTTCACCAGCCGGATCGACCGGGTCGCCGCCGACGGCACCGGCAGCAACATCACGACCCGCGACCCCGCGCCGGTCAACAACTACGGCTACGACGCCCGCATGATCGACGTCACCGGCAAGATCCCCGCCGGCAGCACCCAGGCCGTGCTCCGGATCAACGGCGCCGGCGACGCCCTGCACCCGCAGGCCGTCTGGCTCGCCGTCGACGCCCTCGAACCGGACCTGCAGATCACCAAGGCCAACGCCCCGGCCGGTACCACCGACAACAACCCGCCCGGAAACGTCTCCCCCGGCGACAGCATCACCTACACCTTCACCGTTGCCAACCAGCACGCCGACGGCAGCAGCGGCGACCTCGACACCGCCACCGGCATCACCGTCACCGACCAGCTGCCCGCCGGCACCACCTTCGTCGCGGGCTCCAACCCCTCCTGCACCGCCGCCGGGCAGACCGTCACCTGCCAGGTCGCCGACCTCGCCCCGGGCGCGAGCACCACCGTCGCCTTCCGGGCCACCGTCGACCAGGCCGCCACCGCCGGCACCGTCCTGGACGACAGCGCGACCCTCTCCTTCCGGGGCAACCAGACGCAGCGCGAGCAGACCCGCACCAGCAACACCGTGCGCAACACCGTGGTCGACACCCCGGTCTACTCGATCGAGAAGACCGCCACCCCCACCTCCACCACCCCCGGCCGGACCGTCGACTACCGGATCAAGGTCACCAACACCGGCCGCGTCGCCGCGCCCGGTGTCACCCTCGACGACAACCTCGCCGAGGTGCTCTCCCGGGCCGACTACAACGGTGACGCCGTCGCCGACCTGGGCTCCGTCACCGTCACCGGCACCACCCTGCACTGGACCGGGGACCTGCCGGTCGGCGGGAGCGCCACCATCACGTACTCGGTGACCGTGCACGGCTCGCTCACCACCGACACCGCGCTCGCCAACACCGTCACCTCCAGCACCTACCGCAACAACTGCCCGCCCGGTGAGGGCGACGCCCGTTGCCACGCCGACGTCACGGTGACCGTCCCCACGCCGTCGCCGTCCCCGACGGCCTCGCCCTCACCGACGGCCTCACCGACGGCGTCCCCTTCTCCGACCGAGTCCCCCACCGCCTCCCCCTCCCCCACGACCTCCCCCACGGCGACACACAGCCACCGGCCCACCACCAAGCCGACGCACGCCCCCGGGCCCGGCGGAGAGCTCCCCAGCACCGGCTCCGGCGCCCTCCCCGTTCTCGCCTTCGGCGCCCTCGGCTGCCTGATGATCGGTCTGCTCGTCCTGCGCACCCGGGGCCGCCGGCACTAGGCTCCCGCCTCTCGGCGAAGACCGACCGATTGACTGACTGACCCGACTGACCGACCCCGACTGACCGACCGACCAGAGCTCGTGCCGGGCCCATCCGCCCGGCACGAGCTCTGTCGTGAAACGGGGGACGTTACGGGTTCAGTCCACACAGGGGATGCCCCCGGCCCTCACCGCGGGGCCCTGCATGGGGAGGTCCGGAGTCGGATCGGCGGTGGTGGGCGGGGTCGACGGGGCATCCGGCGGGACGGACGGGCCCGCGGTGCGGGGGGAGTGCGTGGCGCGGGGCGCGGCCGGGGTCGTCCGGGTGGCGACGGGCACCGCGAACACGGCCTTGGCCTTGACCCCGGCCGTCGACGGCTCGGCCGAGGTGGACGGTGCGGCGGGCGAGGCCGGTGCGGCGGGCGTGGTCGGCTCGGGCTGCTCGGCCGGGCCGGCCGCCGGTGGGACCTCGTGGCCGAACAGCTGCTTGACGATGCGCTTGATCTGGCCCGGGTCGACGGTGTTGACCTCCTGGCCGCCGATGTTCTTGAACCCGGTGATCGGCAGCGTGTTGAACTCCACATTGCCGCCGGTCAGGTTGGGCGCCTGCTGGGCGAAGTCCAGGACGTTCCAACGGTCGTCGATGACCACGTCCTTCTTCACCGCGTCGAACAGCCGCTGGAGCCGGCCGAGGTCACCGACCACACCGTCCTGCTTCAACTTGTAGACGACGGAGGAGATGAAGGCCTGCTGCCGATGGGTCCGGTCCAGGTCGCCGTTCCTCAGGTGGTGGCGCTGGCGGACGAACGACAGCGCCTGCCGGGCGTCGAGCGAGCTGACGCCCGCCGGGAGCCGCAGCCCCGTCCCACCGCCCTCGTGGGTCGCCGTCCGGGAGACGATCGGGTCGTCCACCGGGTTGTTGAGGCAGACCTGGATCGGCTCGACGGCCTTGGCGATGTCGTAGAAGCCGATCAGGTTCACCTCCGCGAAGTGGTCGATCGGAATGTCCAGGAAGGACTGGACGGTCTGGAGGGTCGCGGCCCGCCCGGCCTCCCGGCTCTGCCGCTCCAGCTCCGGCTTGGACAGGCCCTTCCCGCTCAGCTTCTGCTCGGCGGCGCCCTTGGCGATGCCGTACGCCTCCTTGATCTTGTGCATCTTCCCGTCCGCGCCCACGGTCTGCACATAGTCGTCGCGCGGGACGGACAGGGCCGTCACCTTGCCCCCGTTGGCCGGTATGTGCAGGACGATCAGCGCATTGGTGTTGTACCCGCCGATCTCGCTGGAGCCGGCGTGCAGCTCCTCCTCGACGAACTCCTTGGGCAGGTCGTTGCCGTCCATGTCCTTGCGGCTGTCGAGGCCGATGAGCAGCAGGTTGACGGACTGGTCGAGGTGCGGGGGCGCGTTCTTCCGGGCCTCGGTGAGCGCGGCCGACTTGACCATGCCGCTGTCGAGCTGCCGGTACTCGTACCAGACCAGGCCGCTCGCGCCGAGGACGGCCACCGAGAGGGTGCCGGCGAGCACTCGGCCGACGACGGTCAACGGCCCGGTGCGGGGCTCAGCCATGACGGTGCCTCCGGTGGGCGGTCGGGCCGGCGGCGACGGCGGCCGGGGCGGGGTTCGGGGCGGGGGGGGGGGTCGGGGTCCGGCCCGGGGGCG
>NZ_LGDO01000135.1:0-10966 GCF_001279805.1 Streptomyces sp. XY431 | reverse complement strand
GTCGGGGCCGGGGCGCAGTGGGCCTGTCGGCGGTCGAAGGAAGCACTGAGGTGGTGCTGCAGCCGGACGTGGCGGAACTGGTAGACCGCGCCGGCCTGGCGCAGGACCCCCCGGTGGTACGCGTCGTCCAGGAACGAGGCGGTGTCCCAGGGCAGTCGGCCGGTCAGGGGCAGCCAGACGCGGGACAGGACCACCCATTGGCCCCAGGCGGTGAACGAGAACACGTAGGACAGCGCGCCGCCGAGTCCGCAGACGGCTCCGATGAAGAGCCCGTCCGCCATTTCCCAGAGCATCGGGCCCAGGAACTCCTGGAGCACAGCGATGACCGGAAGGCCGCCGAAGGCGATCGTGAGGGCGAGCAGCGGTGCGAGGACGAGGGCCTGGCGGCCCACCGTCGTGCGGTTGGAGGACAGCAGATCGGCCGGGGTGGCCGCCGAGTCCACGTCGAGGGGGGCTTCGAGAACGGCCAGCAGGCCGAACACCAGGCCGGCGCTGGCCCCGAAGACCACCCCGAACCCCAGCATGTTGATGAGCGTGCCCTTGGCCACCTCCGCCGTGAACGGCATGCCGCCGGCGAACACGCGGTCCAGGGTGAGGGCGGACGCGGAGCCGACGCCCAGGACGAATCCGCCCAGCAGGACGATCGCGAACCGGCCGGTGAACGTGTGCAGCGGCCTGCGGCCGATGCCGCCGCGCGCGCCCGGCAGTCGCAGCCGTACACGGGTCGGCTCGAACTTCCCGCCGCCGAACCGGGCGTGGACCCAGTAGACGGCTCCGAAGGCGAGTCCGGCGGCCGGTCCCATGAGGGCCCCGACCAGAAGGGACTCGGCGAGGTCGACCTGGTAGGCGAACAGACCGACCAGCCACTCGGAGACCGCGACGCACAACGTGGTGGCCACCACGACCGCCGCCGCCCGGGTCGGGTACCGCAGTGAGGCGCCGAGCTGCCACCAGGCGAGGTCCTGCTGGTCCCGGCCGAGCCGGGCCATGTGGTGGGCCAGGTAGCCGAGCCAGCGCTCGGCCTGCTCCGGGTTCCGCTCCCAGCGCTCCTGCCGGGGATCGGTGTCGCTCCGCTCGCGGACGCGACGCCGGTAGACCGTCGGCACGAAGCCCGCCAGCAGGTGCTCCTCGATGCGCTGCCCGGTAGGGAACCGCGTGCTGTTCAGCAGTTCCCCCGGATCCCGTTCGGATGTTCGGCTGTACATCGTCCGGGCGAGGACGATCATCAACGGCGTGCTGAGCACCTCGGCAAGGTTCCTGCCCCCGGGGCTGCGCTGGTCCCGCAGTTCGTCCAGGACGGTGTCCCATACCGCCCGCGTACCGCTGCCGCGGCCGGCCGGGCGGGCGGTCCAGGGCAGGTAGTCCGCGACATCCTCCGGCGTGAGGTCGACGAGTTCGAGACCGGAGGCCCGGACCAGCGGGGCGTGCGCCGCGTGGACCGCGTCGGCGAACTCCTTGCGCCGGCTGGTCAGAACGAGCCGCAGATCGACGGTGTTGAGAGCCTCCAACGCCTCCCGCCGGAGGCCCTCCGCGATCTCGTCGAACCCGTCCAGGACCGGGAGGATCAGGTCGGCGTCCACCAGCGCGGCGGCCAGCGTCGACCCGCCGGGGCCCCGGCGGGTCAGGTCCGGATGGTCACGCAGCAGCCGATCGGCCAGCCAGTCCCGCAGGGCGACGGCCGTCGGGTCCCACGAGCCGATGCTGAAGACCACCGGCACCCGGTCGGACGGGGAAGGAGCGGCCAGGAAGTCCAGCACGAACCTGATCGCCAGAACGGACTTGCCCGAGCCGGCCCGGCCCAGGATCACCAACCGGCCCGAGGCGACCCGCCGATAGACCTCGGCCACACTCCGCAGATCCCCACTCAGGTCGGTCCGGGACGAACCGGAGTCGGCGGGCAGGCGCTGAACGGTCTCGTCGTGGTCCAGCAGCTCCGCAGGCGCACCTTGCCATCGCACAGGCAACGGGAACGGGTCCTGAACCCGACTGTGCTCCTCCTCCCGCTGCCACCGTCGCCGCACCTCCTTCGCCAACCCGCGAGCGACCCCGGCCAGCGGATCGTGCACCGGCTCGGGGCCTGCCGGCGCGCCGTAGTGGTAGTGGTAGTGGTGGACGATGTCCCGGCCGGCGGCGGTCGACCCGTCGCCGGACGCCTCCACCCGTACCGAGTGCGACGCCGAGCCCGCACCCGCCGCACCCGCCGCGTCCGTCCCGCCGACAGGGCGTTGCTGCACCGGCGCTGTGACCCCGTCGCCCGTCCTCCCGTCCGCCGTGCTCTCCTGTCCGACCGCGCGGCGGCTTCGGCCGTTGTCCGCAGCGGGCCTCTTCTGCCAGGGGAAGGCCGGTGGGGTCACCGCCGGGGACCCTCCAGGTCGATGCCGTGGATGTCACCGCCGGCGGCGACGGATCCCGGCCCGGTGGCGCGTACCTCGCGCCTGTCGATGCGGGGCGGGGCGTCACCGCCGCTCGGTGCGGACGGCTGCCCGGATCCCACCGCGGTGATGTCGCCGGCGGCGCCGACGCCACCGTTCTCGGCCACCACATGCACCTCACGCACATCACCGGCGGCCGCAGCACCGCCCCCACCCTGCGCCCCCTCCCTACCGGCCGGCATGTCGGCCGCGGCCCCCCGCAGCAGCCCGCGCACCGTGACCGCCAGACCCACGAGCGCAGCGAGTGCGCCAGTCACGCTCGCGAGCCTGTCCGCGGTCTCCAGGTCCACCAGGACCGGGACCGCCACCAGGGCGGTCCCGGCCACCGCACATACTCCGGCCGCCGTCCACCATGCCCATCGACGCACTCGGCTTCCACCCCAAATCCCCACCGGCACAGTCCCCGTGGCCGAATTCTCCCACCGCCCGGGCCCTCCTGTACGGCGAAACACTCCCACATCCCCGTCCCACAACGTTGCCGGACCTGCCGTCCGGCTGACGCCCCCTGGCTGACGCCCGGCTTACGCCTCCCGCCCTGCTGTGCCCGGCCCGCCGAGCAGGCCGCCGACGCCATCGCCTTCTGCACCGGCGGCCGTGCCGGGGAACGGCCGGTGAATCTGCGGTTCCGCTGCGGGGCCGGGGGCGTGACCGGGGCCGTGGGAGCCGGTGGATCGGCCACGGATTGGCTGCAAACCGTGCAGACACCGATTCGGAAGAGGATCTACCGTTTCCCGCCGAGGGGGCTGCTTCGCCTGCCCTCTCGGGTTCGGGGACCGGATTTCGTACCACTCGATCTGCCCTACGGAGGAGAACTCGACATGTCCGTGAAGAAGACTGCATCCCGCCTCGCCCTCATTGCCGCGACCACCATGCTCGCGCTCGGCGGCCCGGGCGGCCTCGGCGGCCAGGCCAACGCCAGTGTCGAGAACATCGACAGCTGGAACTCGTTCACCTGTGCCCAGCAAGGTGGTTACTACTGCCTCTGGTACAGCCCCAACCACGGCGGCGGCTTCTGGACCAGCCGCGTCGTCGCGACTCCCACGATCAGCGGGAACTTCACCGACGGCAACCCCGTGCGGAACAACGCCGCCTCCGCCGAGAACGCGAGCGCCTGCAACGTCGGCATCTGGGTCTACCCGAACTACATGGGCGACGAGAACTGGCTGAGCCCCAACAGGGGCGGCAACCTCACCCCGTGGCTCAGGAACAACGAGGCGTCGATGGCCCTGGACGACGCCACGCGCGCCTTCTGCCCCACCGTCTGACGATCCGCCCCGTGACCAGGGCCTGCCCGCCGGCACGAACACCGGTGGGCAGGCCGCCCCGCGAACCCGAAGGAGACCGGCCGTGACTGCCGCAGCGAGAGTCCGCCGAGGGCGGCTCCTGGCGCCGGCGCTGATCGCCCTGGCGGCAACTGGCTGCTCCTCGGGGCAGGCCGCGCCGCCGCCCGCCCCGGCGCCCCCGCCCGCGGTGGTGGCGACTCCCACGCCCGAGCCCTCGCAGGTGGCCGAACTCCAACTGCCGATCGCGGAGTACATGCTGACGCCCCAGCAGTCGGCCGAGCTGAAGTGGCTGAACACCAAGAAGGTCGCCATCTGCATGAAGCAGTACGGCTTCGACCTGCCGATCGCGCCGGCTCCGGTCGTCTCGGCCTCCGACTCCCTCCTGTTCCGTCGCTACGGCCTGACCGATCCGGTGAGCGTCAGCACCTGGGGCTATCACCTGCCCAAGCGCGACACCGCCACTCCGCGGGCCACGCTCTCCCCGGCGGAGAACGCCCTGCTGCTCGGCCGGGACGCCACCGGCAAACCGCTGACCAGCTCGAACGGCCAGACGGTGCCGGCCGGGGGCTGTCAGGGCAAGGTGAACACCGATCTCGGGTCGCTGCAGCCCGGCGGACAGGGCCCGGGCGGTGGCGCGTCCCAGCTCGCCGGGCAGACCAAGGCCGAGAGCTTCTCCCGCTCGATGGCCGATCCGCGGGTGAAGGAGGTCTTCGGTCGCTGGTCGGAGTGCATGCGTGCCGCCGGGTTCAGCGCGCCGAACCCGGTGGAGGCCGGAGCGGATCTGCCGTCCGTGAAGGAACCCGAGCCGGACGCCGCGGAGATCCGCATGGCGCAGACCGATGTGGAGTGCAAGGCGCGCACCAACCTGGTCGGGGTCTGGTTCGCCGTCGAGGCCGACTACCAGAAGGCCGCGATCGCCCAGCAGCCGCAGGCGTTCGCGGCGCTCAAGGCCGAGCGCGACGCGCAGGCCGCCCGGCTCGCGCAGCAGATCGCCGGGCTGCCCGGCGGCTGAGCGCGGGGAGCGCCGCACGGGCCCCACCGGCCCCACCGGTCCAGGCGGCCGACCCCGCCGGCCGGCCCCGCCGGGCCGCCCCGTTCACCCGGACGCCGGAGCCCGATCGCGGGGCCCGCGGGCTTGCGGCGAGGCTGTCGGCATGACCGTCGACACCGAGAACCCGCCGTCCGCCCCGCCGGTGCTGGATGTCCGGCAGCGGAACGTCGTCTTCGCCACCATCGTGCTCGGCATGCTGCTGGCCGCGCTGGACCAGACCATCGTCGGCACCGCGCTGCCCACCATCGTGGCGGACCTCGGCGGGGCGGCGCACATGTCCTGGGTGGTCACGTCCTACCTGCTCGCCGAGACGGTGGCCACCGTGCTGGCCGGCAAGTTCGGGGACCTCTACGGGCGCAAGGTGCTGTTCCAGATCTCCGCGATCGTGTTCATCACCGGCTCGTTCCTCTGCGGCCTGGCGACGAACATGACACTGCTGATCGCCTGGCGCGCGCTCCAGGGGATCGGCGCGGGCGGCCTGATGGTGACGGCCATGGCGTTGATCGCCGACGTCATCCCGTTGCGCGAGCGGGGCAAGTACCAGGGCGCGATCGGCGCGGTGTTCGGCGTGGCGACGGTGATCGGGCCGCTGCTCGGCGGGCTGTTCACCGACCACCTGTCCTGGCGCTGGGCCTTCTACGTCAACGTGCCGATCGCCGTCGTGGTGGTGGCCGCCGCCGCCCGGACCATCCCCTCGGTGCGGGCGGCCGTCCGGCCGGTCGTCGACTACCTGGGCATCGCCCTGGTCGCGGTCGGCGCCAGCGCACTGATCCTGGCGACCAGCTGGGGCGGCAACGAGTACCCCTGGACCTCCGGGGTGATCATCGGCCTGTTCGTCGGCGGAGCCCTGGCCCTCGGCCTGTTCTGCTGGGCGGAGACCCGGGCCGTCCAGCCGATGCTGCCGATGCGGCTGTTCCGCACCCCGGTGTTCGCGGTCTGCTCCGTCCTCAGCTTCATCGTCGGCTTCGCGATGCTCGGCGCGCTGACCTTCCTGCCGACCTTCCTGCAGTACGTCGACGGGGACTCGGCGACAGTCTCCGGCGTGCGGATGCTGCCGATGGTGATCGGCCTGCTGCTCGCCTCCGTCGCGAGCGGCAACATCGTCAGCAAGACCGGGATGTACCGGCTCTTCCCGATTGCCGGGACCCTGGTGATGGCCCTGGGCCTCTACCTGCTGTCCCGCCTGGAGCCGGGCACCGGTACCGTGCTCGCCTCCTGCTACATGTTCGTCCTCGGTGTCGGCATCGGGCTGAGCATGCAGGTGCTCACCATCGCGGTGCAGAACACCGTCGACTACGCGGACCTCGGCACCGCGACCTCCGGGGTGACGTTCTTCCGCACCATCGGCAGTTCCTTCGGCACCGCCGTGTTCGGGACCGTCTACGCCAACAGCCTCCGGACCGAGCTGGCCGAGGGAGTGGCCGAGTCCGCCCGTTCGACCGGCGCCGACCCCGTGGCGCTCACCCGGGCGGCCGCGAGCCCGCAGGGCCTGCACGGCCTGCCCGCCGACCAGGCGGCGCCGATCGTGCAGGGCTACGCGGACGCCCTGCACACCGTGTTCCTGTGGACCGTACCGGTGGCCCTGCTGGGCTTCGTGGTCGCGCTGTTCCTCAAGCAGGTGCAACTGCGGGACACCGCGCGGGCGGGCTCCACGGACCTCGGCGAGGGGTTCGCCCAGCCCACCAGCGGAGACTCGGACCAGCAGCTGGAGTCGACGGTCGGCCGGATCGTGCGCGGGGCCGACCTCGACACGGTCCGTTCGATCGTCGACGGCGCCGACACCCGGGTCGACCTCGCCGGTGCCTGGGCGCTGATGGAGGTCGCCGGCCACACCAAGGCGGTCGGCCAGGCGTCGCTGGCCCTGATCGGCGCCCGCAAGCGCGTCCCGCCGGAGGTCCTGGAGCCGGTGTTCGACCGCATGGCCGGCGAAGGGCACCTCACCCGCGACGGCGACCGGCTGGCCCTCACCGCCACCGGCACGCACGAGGTGCGCGCGCTCGCCCGCGCCTGGTCCGACTGGCTCAACGACCGCCTCGAGGCCGACGCCGGGCGGCCCCGCAGCCCGCAGCTGCGGACCGCGGCCGAGGCGATCGCCTGGCGACTGCTGGTCGAGGACCTCGCCAACGGCCTGCCCGCACACGCCCGGGAGAAGGCCGTGGTGGGTGTGCGGGAACCGTCCTGAGCGATTCCCGACCCGCTCGGCCCGGCCCGGCCCGGGGTGACCCGTCCGGCCCGGTACGCCGCCGGTCGCCGCCTCGGCCGCCGCGGGCACCCGTGCGGGTGCCGCGTGGGTTCTCAGGCGGAGTCGGTGGCCAGGTACCGGTGCAGCGAGTCGGCCATCGCATGCACGAAGGCGTCCTGGTCCGTCCCGTCCAGCAGTTCCAGCGAGAGGTACGGGTTGAGGTCCTCCAGCTCGACCAGCAGCAGCTCGCCCGTGCTGGTGCGGCAGGCGTCGACGCGCTGGATGCCGTGGTCCAGGGTGTTCCACCGTACGAACCGGTCCGCGAACGCGAGGTCGTCGGCGCTCGCGCGGTACGGCTCCAGCTCCCAGCGGCGCTCGGGGTCCGGCGCGTACAGGGCGTACTGGAAGGCGTCGTCCACGTAGTAGAACGACACCTCGTGGCGGAAGTCGATCCGAGGCTGGACCAGCATCCCGCCGAAGTCCACGCCGGCGAGCTCGGCCCGCTCCAGGAAGGCCAGGCCGATGGAGTCCGCCCCCGCCTTCGGCTTCACCGCGTACTGCGCGGTCTCGGGAAGCCGCTCCAGGTCCTCGGCGCGGTCGACGGTCGGGATCACCGGGTACCCGGCGGCGGTCAGCTCGGTCAGGTACTGCTTGCCGGCCATGTCGCCGCGCCCGGTCAGCGGGTTGTAGACCCGGGTGCCGCGGGCGAGGGCCTGCGCCCGGAACGCGTCGTACGCCCGCTGGTAGTGCAGGACCGGGCCGCTGTTGCGCACCACAACGGCGTCGAAGCCGTCCATCAGCGCGGCCGCGTCCAGGGGGTGGCACACCGCGAGGTCGAACTCCGCCCGCAGCCTCGAGGTCAGCAGGATGTCCTCGTCGCAGTACCGCCGTCCGCGGGCGGGGTAGGCGAGGTCGGAGACGAAGAGGATGCGGGGGCGGGCGGTGGCCATGGTGCGGCTCCTTGTTCGAGTCCGCCCACGATAGTTCCTGCTCCCCGCTGCTCCCGGGGCGGCCCCGCGCCACCGGGCGGCTCCGGGTGTTCGAGCCGCCCGGGGCTTCCTGCGGTCCCTCCCGTCCCCCCGGCGGGGCCCGCTCACCGACCTGTGCCGCCCCCGTTCGGCCGGGGGAGGGGCAGGGGCGGCACGGCGGTGGCGGGTCAGGCCTTCGCGTCGGCGGAGGATTCGGCCCGCTGCTTGGCGACCAGCCGGTGGCGCAGGGCCGCGGAGGCGGGGTCGGCGTCCACCTCGCGCCAGCGGCGGCGGTCGAAGCCGGGCGTGTCGGCCCATTCCTCGGCGGCTTCCACCAGGGACTGCCAGCTCTGGCGGAGGTTGTTCAGGTTGTCCGTCCGGTGCCGGTCCTCGGGGGTCTCGATCAGACGCTCGAGCATCGCCTCGGCGCGGGCGGTCGCGGTGCGTACGAGACTGGACAGCGCCCGCGCGGCGCGCTGTTCCGGGCTGCCGAACGCGCCGTCCCCTTCCATGGGAAGGATCTGCTCGCGGAGGAAGGCATGGATGGCCCGGACATCGGCCGGGGTGAGGTCCACCGCGTAGTGCAGCGGCTCGGCGGGCGGGGTACTGGTGTCGGCCACGGGTGTTCCCTCGGTCTCGGGAAGGCGGTCGTACGTGTCGTCACGCCGACTGGATCGCCTCGGACAGGGCATGTCTACCGGATACGAGGGGATGTGACGAATGTTTCGGTGAGACCTGTCCGTCGGGGCGGTGGCCCGCGAACGGCACCCGGTCGCCCGGGTGCCGTTCGCGCCGGCCCACCCCGTGGGGGAGGGGCCCACCGTCCGCCGTGACGGTGCAGTCACGGGGCCTTGGTGTCGGGGATGCGGACGCCCTCGCCGAGGCAGTCGCGGAACTCGTACCACGGCGCGGGGCCGCTCCAGCGCAGGGCGGTGGCGGCGGTGGCGGTGTCGGCGAAGCGGCAGCCGTCGTAGAGCAGCTTGCCGGCGGTGGTGGCGGTGGACGTCGTCACGTGGTGGGAGCCGAGCAGCGCGCAGTCCTGGTAGCGGATCATCGGCCCGCGCGAGGGGTTGACGGCGTTGAAGCGGTAGACGTGCGCGGTGGCGTCGGTGGCGAACGGCTTGAAGGAGTTCGCGGTGTCGTCGCAGGAGACGAAGGTGATGCTGCCCTTGTACCAGGCCGAGTCGATGACCTTGTGGTCCTTGCCGCGCACCTCGAAGCGGATGCCCTGCGCGTACAGCCGCATCACCGAGTCGCCGCGCGGGCTGTTGGCGTTGAGCTTGAAGAAGGTGCCGGTCGAGTTCTCGTCCACGATGATGTACGAGCCGCCGATGAAGTTCATCGACCCGCCGCGCTCGTTGCGTACGAAGATGCCGGACTGGAACTCGACCTTGCAGTCACGGAACCAGTAGTTGAGGAACTGGTCCTGCTGGTTCTCGATGGGCTTGCCACCCATCACCAGGAAGGCGTCGGCGTAGGAGCCGCTGATCTGACAGTGGTCCCAGCCCATCTCGCTGTTGAGGTTGGAGGTGCCGGCTGGTCCGTCCAGGACGATGCCGGCCTTCCAGGTGCCGTGCCACTCGACGTCCGTGTACCAGGTGTCCTGGACGCCCTTGCCCACGGCGGAGAGCGCGAGGTTGAAGGTGGCGGTGGCGTCGCGGCCCTCGAAGGTCAGGCCGCTGAGGCGGATGTTCTTGTAGCGGCCGTCGTTGGTCCAGAAGACCGTGTCGGGGGTGGTCGGCGCGTAGACGATGCGCGAGAGCCGCTTGCCGTACCCGCTGATGGAGATGCCGTCGATCACGCCCGGGTTGTCGGTGCCGTGGGTGATGGGCAGCAGCGAGTCGGGCTGGGTCAGCAGGTAGGTGCCCGGCGGGACGAGCAGCACCTTCTTGGGGGTGTAGCCGGTCTTGGGAGCGCCCCCGAGCAGCTCCAGCGCGGCCCTGCGGAACGCGTCGTCGCTGGGCGTGCGGCCGCTCGGGTCGGCGCCCTTGGCGACGACGTCGACCACGTAGTCCGCCGGGCCGGCGGTGGCCGCGGCGCTCGCCGCCGAGGCGCCGCGGGTGCCGAGGGCGATGCTGCCCGCGAGCGCCCCCGCCCCGGTCATGCCGGCGAGCAGCGTCCGGCGGCCGGGCCGGCGCCCGCTCTCCGCTGCACCGTCGTCGTGCGTGCCGTCTGCGTGCGTGGTCATCGGTACCCCCGTGGGAAGAGAAACAGGCTGACTGCCACGGGCGACCAGAAGTCGATCATGGCGAGTCCGGGTGATCCTCTGTCATGTCCGCCCCGCGCCGCAAGCCCGGGCCACGGGGCCCGGGCCGTCCTGGACGGCATTCCCGCGATGACACCCGTTCGGCGGCGGGGTGTTCCTGACGGTCTGAAGACCGTTTCCCAGCCTCTTGACCACTGCGCCCGTTCGCAGGGCCCCCTTTCGCGCGTCCCGGTCAACCGAGCCAATGCGGCCGGTCAAACCGACAGTATGTCGGTTTGACCGGCCGTTTTGCTGTCCGGATACGCCGAGGGCTCCTCCCAGTTTCGTGAGGGGCCCTCGGCGTTTGTGCTGGTCGGGGTGGGTGCGTGGGGTGGGGTTAGGGCTCGGTGCTGTGCCGCCGGGGGGTCCAGTTGCCGGGGTTGTTCGGGGTGTAGCGGTTGGTGGGGCGGCGGCGGGCGGGCTGGGAGGCACTCTGGATGGTGTCGAGCCAGGCGGCGAGTTTGCGGTGGTTGGCGTAGGCGAGCTGGAAGGCGAGGAGGTGGGACTGGGCGGCGTGGCCGCGGATGCGGCGGGTGCGGGAGCGTTCGAGGGCTTCGTGGTCCTTGGCGTACTGGTTGAAGCGCTCGACGCGGTTGCGCAGGTGGAAGTAGAGGTGGACCCAGTCGGGCCGGGAGTGGTCGAGTTCCTGGCGGAAGCGGATCCCGGTGTCGCGGTGGAAGGTGAGGGACTCGCGCACGCACACCTCGGGGTGGCCGGCGGGCATGGAGGTGGGGTCGATGGGGACGAGGCGGGGGTCGCGCCCGAGGCTGCGGGGTTTGATCGGGCAGGCGGCGGTGGGGTGGGT
>NZ_LGDO01000134.1:0-11100 GCF_001279805.1 Streptomyces sp. XY431 | reverse complement strand
GCCAGGGACCCCCTGGTGCGGGACCCGCCGGCGATGCTGAGCCGGTCCCAACCGCCTCTCTGGGACCACCCCGTGGCGTTCGGGGCGGAGTTCGCCGCCACCGACCGGCCCACCCTCCGGCCCCGCCCGCCCCGCCGGAACCACCGCGGATCGGCCGGGACGGCATCATCATCGACGGCCGGTCCCGCAACAGGGGGAACCTGGCCCTCGGTGACCAACTGATCCAGAACGTGCGCCGGGGCGACGCCAGGACGGTGCTGATCCTGATCGCCGCACTGGCCCTGGTGGTCGCCATGGGCTACGGCGGCACCAAAATCCTCACGGACGACTCCCCCGCCCCACCCGCAGCCTCGGACGCCTCCGGCCGGTCCGACACGGCCGACGGCCTCGTCCCGGACTCCCAGGGCGAACCATCCGGCGGAGATCCGTCGGCGACGGCCGGTCCGTCCCGGACCCCAACGTCCGGCTCGTCCGGCGGATCGGGGCCGGCACCGGTCCGGGCCGACCCTCCGACGCGGTTCACCCAGGTCCCGCGCGGGAACGACACCGCCAACGACGCGGCCGTCGTGCTGGACGGCGCCGATCTGATCACCGTGGCGGACGGCCGGGAGCTCCGGGTGACGGCCGTCCGCGACGGCCGGGTGCTCGCCGCCATGACCTCCGCCGGGCGGCTCCCCGACCGCCGACCGGGCGACCCGTCGCCGACGGCCGGTGTCCCGGGGCGCCCGGGCGTGGGCACCTCCGGCGACCGGCGGTTCGCGGTGGCGGCGTTCCCGCTGACCGTCCCGGGACAGGGGACCATGACCGACCACTACGCCGTCGAGGTCGACATCCTGGACCTCGGCGGCGGCAAGGAGGCCGGCCGGGTCCGGATCGCCGAGGGCACGTCCTCGCCGGCCGCGCCGACCGTGGCGGGCGTGAGCGACGGCCGGGCCGTCGTCGTGGTCCCCACCCTCGCGGGCCCGCTGGCCAGTTACGCGGTCGACCTGGCCACCGGCTCGGTCGTGTGGACGCTGCCCGGGTTCGAGGCCCTGCTGATCCAGGGCGGCACCGTCACCGGTGCCTCGCGCACACTCGTGGACGGCGAGGACCGGTCGGAGGTACGGGCCGTCTCGGCGAAGGACGGCACCGTCCTGTGGAAGGCCCTGGCCGACAGCGCGGGGTTCGACCTGTCCGAGTTCGCCACCGACAAGGTCCTCGCCACCCGGGGGAACACCTCCGCGCTCCTGTCCACCGCCACCGGCGACAGCCTGCCGCTCCGCTTCCTGGACGCACCGGGTGCCGGCATCAATCGCTGCTGGTTCGACGGCCGCGCCACCACGGTGTGCAGCGTCGGACGGTACGGCGGGTCCGAGCTGACCGGCGTCGACTCGGCCGGGGGCGCCGTCCTGTGGCGGATCCAGTTCACGGCCGGCGCCGGGGAACGCGTGGCACCCGATGTGACCGCCGCCTGGCACGGCGCGGTGTACGGCCGTACCCGGCGGGGCGAGGACGTGGTGCTGGACGCCAGGACCGGGCAGGACCGGGAGCTGTCACCGGGCGTCGCCCCCTATCTGGTGAGCGAGTACGCCGCCGTCGCGAAGGGCAACCTCTACGTCTCAGCGGGCTGAGCCGGACGCCGACGCCGTCGGTCCGCGCGGGAACGGGCTCGGGCCCGGAGCGATGGACTGCGCGGCGGGGCGGCGGGCGCTTGCCCGGGCGGACGAAGGTGTGATCGGATCACGGCGGCATCGCGTGCCGGTGACGGGCTGCGTCAGGCATGGAGGTGCGACAACCGAAGGGACGGCCCGAACGTGGCTTCCCAGGACGGCGGCCGTACGGCCGCCCTCGGCCGGCAGCTCTCGCTGGCACACGACGAACTGCGCCGCCTGATCAACGACCTCAAGAACGACCTCGCGTCCGGTGCGGGGCACCGGCGCACGGGCGGCGGGACACTCGCCACCCACTGTCTGGCCTTCTGCGCCGCCCTGGAGACCCACCACCGGGGCGAGGACGACGGACTGTTCGCGCAGTTGGTGCGCGAACGGCCGGAGCTCGCGGGGACGGTCGCGAAGCTGGTCGAGGACCACGGCCTGATCTCCTCGATCCTGAGCCGGGTGGCCGAACTCGCCGAGCAGGCCGCCGCCACCGGCGGCCCGGGCCCGGACGAGGCGGTCCGGCGCGAACTCGACGGGCTGGCGGCCATCATGGAGTCCCACTTCCGGTACGAGGAGCGGGTGCTCGGCGCGGCGCTCGACCGGACGGTCCCGGACGGCGACTGGACCGAGCCGGTCTTCCGCCCCGTCCGGAGGTGACCCCTCGGCGGTGACGCGGGGCGGCGGTGACGCACTCTCCCGGCCCCGGATCCGTCCGGGGCCGGGGGCCGTGTCGGGCCCTTCGGGGCGCCCGGCGAGAATGGCCCGGTGACCACAGCTCTGAACCCCGCCGACGCCGCGTTCGCCCGCGACCCCTACCCGTTCTACGCCGGGCTGCGGGCGCAGGGCCCGGCGGCCCGGGTGGCACTGTCCAACGGCACCTCGGCCTGGCTGGTGACCGGCTACCGCCAGGCCCGGGCGGTGCTGGCCGACCCCCGGTTCTCCAACGTCCCGGCGCCGCGGGCCGGCGGGTCCGGCCGGGTGGGACCGGCGGCCGGAGCGCGGTCCGTGCTGGAGCGCCACATGCTCAACACCGACGGCGCCGAGCACCGCCGCCTGCGCCGACTGGCCTCGGTGGCCTTCACCCCCCGCCGGGTGGACGCCCTGGGCGAGCGGATCGCCCGGCTCACCGATGAGGTGCTCGGCGGGCTCGCGGAGCGCCTCGACCGCGAAGGAGCCGCCGACCTCGTCGACGACTTCGCCTTCCCGCTGCCCGTTCTGGTGATCGGCGAGATCCTCGGCGTGCCCGAGGAGGACCGGGTGGACCTGCGCACCTGGACCTACCGGGTCGGCTCCCCGGCCGGCGCCCTCGCCCCCGGCGAGATCGACGACGCCTGGCAGAGCCTGCACCGGTACTTCACCGGCCTCATCGCGGACAAGCGCCGCCGGCCCGGCGAGGACCTGTTCAGCCTGCTCGCCGCCGACGAGGACGCCGAGGCGCTGGACGACACCGAACTGCTGGCGATGGCGTTCCTGCTGCTCTTCGCGGGCTACGAGACGACCATGAACCTGCTCGCCTCCGCCTCGCTGCTGCTGCTCGGCCACCCCGGCGAGCTGGCCGCGGCCCGGCAGGAGGGCGAGCCCCGGTGGGCCGCGGTGGTCGAGGAGACGCTGCGGCACGCCAGCCCGCTGGAGGGCACGACCTGGCGGCGCACCCGCGAGGAGGTCGACCTCGGCTCCGGCACGGTCGTCCCGGCGGACTCCTCCGTCCTGGTCGTCCTGGCTGCCGCGAACCGCGATCCGGAGGTCTTCCCCGACCCGGACGACTTCCGGCCCGGCCGGTTCGCCCCCGGTGACGGCCGCGCCCTGCCGCACGTGGCCTTCGGGCACGGCCCGCACATCTGCCTCGGCGCCCGACTGGCCCGGCTGGAGGCGACGATCGCACTGCCCCGCCTGTTCGACGCCCTGCCCGCGCTGTCCCTCGCCGCCGACCCCGCCACCCTGCCGTACCGGCCGGGCCTCCTGGTGCGCGGCCCCCGCAGCCTCCCGGTCCGCCCGGCGGGATAGGGCCCCGTCAGGGACCCGGGCAGGTCGCCGTCGGGCCGACGCGCCGAATCCGTGCGCGACCCCTCCCTACGTCAATGCCGTTGACATACTCTGCGGGCATGACCGAACGTGTGGTTCCCGAGCCCGAGCGGAAGCGCCGCCGGCCCACCAAGCAGGGCGTCGTCCTGTCCGCCGAGCTGATCGTCGACACCGCGCTGCGACTGGTCGGCCTGCACGGCGCCGAGGCGCTCACCGTCCGGCGGCTCGGGGCCGCGCTCGGCGCCGACCCCAGCGCGGTGTACCGCTACTTCCACAGCACCGACGACCTGCTGATCGCCATCGCCGACGAGCTGATCGGCCGCGCCCAGCACGGCTGGCGGCCCACCGGCGACTGGCGGGCCGACCTGCGCGCCATCGGCCTGCGCATCCACGCCGCCTACCAGGCCCACCCCCAGGCCGCCCTGCTCGCCGCCCACCGCACCACCGGCCGGGCCAACGAGATCACCGCCGTCGAGAACATCCTCGGCATACTGCGCAACGCCGGCTTCCCGGACCCCGAGGCCGTCCGCATCTACCACGCCTTCGTCGACCAGAGCCTCGGCTTCGCCGTCCTGGACGCCGCCGCCCTCGCCCTGCCCTCGGCCGCCCTGAGCGCGGACTACCAGGTCTGGCAGGCCTCCTACGCGCGCCTCGACGCCACCACCCACCCGCACATCGCGGCCACCGCGCACCTGTTGACCGCCGACATGAACCGCAGCGCCTACCCCCACGCGCTCGACCTCCTCCTCGACGCCGCCGAGGCGCGGCTCGGAAGGCCGGAGGACCACTGAGCCGAGCCGGGAGGCGGCCGGGGAAAGGGGTTGAGGAACATCGGAACGAAAACCGGCGCTGAGCCCTTCCCGCTCTCCGGAGCCCGTTGACCTGTGCTTCCGTGGGCGGTTGAACCTTCGGCGGTCGTGTTGGTCATCTACCAGGAGGTCCGGGATGCCGGTCCGTTCTTCTTCCTGGACGACGCGGACCGGGAGCTGGCGGAGCCGGAGCTGCGGGCGTGGGCGGATGCACGGGTCCGGACGACCGCAGCGGTTGTGGGAGACGTTGCACGGCCTGCTGACACCCGGACCGGGCCGAGGTGGGCTGAGCACGCGGCACGCCCACTCCCCGGCGCCTCCCCGGCACGGCCAGTGCACCGCGCCGGGGCCCGCGGCGGTGTGTTCACCCCTCGATACGGCGCTTGCTGAGCCAGGCGACCATCTCGGGGTCGTGGTGGTCGAAGAACAGGGTCCTGCCGGTGTCAAGGGCGGCGATGGCGGCCATCTGGTCGTCGGTGAGGGCGAAGTCGAAGACGTCGATGTTCTGCGCCATCCGGTCGGGGTTGACGGACTTGGGGATGGTGACGATGTCGCGCTGGACGAGCCAGCGCAGTACGACCTGCGCGACCGACTTGCCGTGCGCCTCGCCGATCCTGCTGAGGACGGGGTGGGTGAACAGGTCGTTCCTGCCTTCGGCGAATCCGCCCCACGCCTGGTGTTGCACACGGTGCTCCCGCATCAGGGCATGGTCGGGGTCACGCTGGAAGAAGGGGTGGGTCTCGATCTGGTTGACCTGCGGGGCGGTCTCGTTGTTGAGGATCAGGTCCAGCAGCCGGTCGGGGTAGAAGTTGGCGACGCCGATGGCCCGGGTCAGGCCCTCGCGCCGGGCGCTCTCCATGGCGCGCCACTGGCCGTAGACGTCGCCGTAGGGCTGGTGCATCAGGTACAGGTCGACGTGGTCGAGGCCCAGCTTGGCGAGGGAGGTCTCCAGGGCCCGGCGGGTGTTGTCCTGGGCGGGGGCGTTCTGCACCCACAGCTTGGTGGTGACGAACAGCTCCTCGCGCCGGATGCCGCTGTTCTTGACGGCGTGGCCGACGGCTTCCTCGTTGCCGTAGGCGGCGGCGGTGTCCAGCAGGCGGTAGCCGGTCTCCAGGGCCTGGGCGACGGCGCGCTCGGTCTGGTCGGCGGGGATCTGGTAGACGCCGAAGCCGAGCATCGGCATCTGGACGCCGTTGTTCAGGGTGACGGTCTGCACGGTGTTCCTCTTTCGCTGTTCGGGTGCGGGTGGCGGCTGGGCCGCCGGTGCCGGGACGCGGCCCGGTCGAGGTGAAGGGGGTGCTCGGGGCCCTGTACGGGTCCAATCTCCTTGGGCCGGTCACCGGCGGCATCCGCTCCGCCGCCGGGCGGCGCAGGGTCTCAGGTACGGGGGGTACGGGCGCGGGGAGCCTCCCGACGAGGGCCGAGCGGTCACGCCCTCCAGACAACCGCGTCCCGCACCCCGGCGGGGCACTCAAGCAGACCCTGACAAGGACCCCCACGCCCGTGCACCCGCGAGGCGGCCCGCCGTAGTGTCGAAGACATGGACCGCCGCACCGAGATCCGCGACTTCCTCACCACCCGCCGCGCCCGGGTCACCCCCGAGCAGGCCGGCCTCACCCTCTCCCCGCTCTCCGGCACCCGCCGCGTCCCCGGCCTGCGCCGCGAGGAAGTCGCCCGACTCGCCGGCGTCAGCGTCCCCTACTACACCCGCCTGGAGCGAGGCGACGCCCGCGGCGCCACCGACGCCGTCCTCGACGCCATCGCCGGCGCCCTCCTGCTGGACGACGCCGAGCGCGCCCACCTCTTCGAGCTCGTCCGCGCTGCCAACGCCACCGCCACCGGACCGGCAGGAGCGGCCCGGCCCGCCCGCCGACCCGTCCGCCCCGGCCTGCGCAACCTCGTCGAGACGATCAGCGGCGTCCCCGCCTACCTCCGCAACGCCCGGCTCGACCTTCTCGCCGGCAACCCCCTCGCCCGCGCCCTGTTCGCCCCCGTCTTCGACAGCCCCGCCCGCCCGGCGAATGCCGCCCGCTTCACCTTCCTCGACCCGGCCGCCGCAGCGTTCTACCCCGACTGGGAGGCCGTCGCCGACCAGAACGTCGCCACGCTGCGCGCCGAAGTCGGCCGCAACCCCTACGACAAGGCGCTCTCCGACCTGATCGGCGAACTCTCCACCCGCGGCGGCGACGCCTTCCGCAGTCGCTGGGCCCGCCACGACGTACGCCACCATCGCGCCAGCGCCAAACGCATCCACCACCCCCTCGTCGGTGACCTCACCTTCACCTACGAGACCACTCGACTGACAGCCGACGACGGTCTCTACCTCATCCTGTGCGCCGTCCCACCCGGCAGCCGCGACGCCGAAACCCTCGACCTCCTTGCAAGCTGGAACGCCTCCGCACCGACAACCTCGCCGTCCAGCACCTGACCCGGCCCCTTCCGGCCCTTCCGCCGACACGTCAGGACGCTTCTGCTCCTCTCCGGCCGCAGCTCGGCGCCGGGCGTCACCCGGCGCCGACGTCCCGTCAGGTGCCGACCAGCGGCGATCGAGGCTTGGCGCCGGTTTCCGTTCCGACGTTCCTCGCCCCCCCGGGGACACTGTCGGCGGGCCGCCGACCGGCTCCCCCGGGCCGCCCGCCGACGGCGCCCCGGCGGAACGAGTCCGCCACCCCGCGCTCCCTCCGTCAGCAGACCGGGCCCGGCCGCGCCGCGGTCGCCCGCAGCAGGTCGCGCAGCAGACCGAGGTCGACGGCCTCCGGTCGGCGGAACCGGAGGCACCCCTTGCCCATGTCCTGTCCCGCCAGCCGTTCGGCGAAGTCCTCGCGCACATCACCGCGCATCAGATAGACGGAGATGTACTGCTTCTGACTCGCGAAGGCGATCTCCGCGACCCCGTCCCGCTCGTAGACGGGCATGCCGTAGGCCATGACCTCGGTGAAGCCCACCAGCTCCCGGCGGCACAGCCGCCGCAGCCCGGTCAGGACCTCCCTGCGGTCGTCGGGCACCTCGGCCAGGTAGCCGTCCACGTCCTTCGCCGCGCTTCGCACCATCCCAGGAGGCTACGCGGCCTCCCCGCCCCGGCGCGGGACCTCCGGGCGCTCCCCCGCGCCGAACGGGGCGGCGTGTCGGGCGGTGGTACGGCCGCCCCGAGGAGAGGGTGACCGGCGGGGGATCCCACGAGGAGGAGCGAGCATGCCCGAAGTCACCACTCCTTACCCGACCGGCACCCCGTGCTGGGTCGACCTGATGGCGAAGGACCAGCAGGCCGCGCTGGACTTCTACCGCGACCTGTTCGGCTGGCAGGGCGCGCCCGGGCCCGCGGAGTTCGGCGGGTACGCCGTCTGCGAGCTCAACGGCAGGGCCGTGGCCGGCATCGGCCCGACGATGAGTCCGGACGGCGCGCCGGAGCCGCCGACCGTCTGGACCGGCTACCTCGCGAGCACCGACGCCCAGGCCACCCAGGACGCGATCGTCGCGGCCGGCGGCACCCTGCTCGCCCCGGTGATGGACGTCGGCAAGCTGGGCCGGATGCTGGTGGCGGCCGACCCGCAGGGCGCGGTGTTCGGCGTCTGGCAGCCGGGCGAGTTCTTCGGCGCCCAGGTGGTCAACGAGGCCGGGGCGCTGACCTGGAACGAGCTCCACACCAAGGACGTGCCGGCCGCCACCGCGTTCTACGGCGCGGCCTTCGGGATCGAGATCGAGCCCCTGGACGGCGCCGACGCGTACTGGGAGCTGCGGGTCGGGGGCCGGGCGGTCGGCGGCGTGACCCTGCTCGCCAACGACCCGCCCGGCACCCCGCCGCACTGGCTGACCTACTTCGCGGTGGACGACGTGGACTCCACGGTGGACGCCCTGGTCAGGAGCGGCGGTACGGTGCTGGCCCCGCCGTTCGACATGATGGCCGGGCGGATGACGGTGGTGGCCGACCCGCAGGGCGCTCCGTTCGCGATGATCAAGCCACAGCCGCTGTAGCCGGCGGCGCGACCGGCGGTGGACCCGGAACGGCCGGGGTCACCGCCCGTCGCCCGCCCGGAGTTCGGTGGCAATCTGCCGTCGGCCGAAGAGGGCCGCCTCCAGCACCACCGCGGCGCAGACGAGCAGCGCCACGCCGGCCGTCGGCAGCAGCACCGGCAGGACGCGGGGCGCCAGCCGCTCCCCCACCGGCGCGCCGACCAGCAGCGACAGGTCGAAGGCCGGACCGAGCAGGGCGACGGCCGCCGCCGCGACCGCGGCACCGCCGGCCACCGCGGCCAGCGTCTGCGGCACGGTCTCCGCGACGATCAGCGCCAGCCCCTCCCGGGGGCGAAGCCCCATGGTGCGCAGCCGGGCGAGGACCGCCGCGCGGTCGGGCGAGGCCCGCAGGACGGTGAGCAGGACAGCGAGCAGGGCGAAGGCGATACCGGCGACGGCCGCGGACCGGAAGAGCCGGACGGTGGAGTGCTGGAGCGGGTCAGCGGCCAGGGCGGCGGCCGTCTCGCGGGCGGTGCGCACGAGGTAGCCGTCGGGGATGCCGCCGGGCTCCTCGCTCACCTCCCGGGCCTCCTCGCGCAGGAGCCCGGCCAGGCCTGGCGCGTCCGCCAGGCCGCGTGCCGCGAAGAGCCCGCGCAGCCGGTCGCCGTCGATGTCGCCGACGGCGAACCAGTTGTCGGGCCGGGCGAGTTCGGGCAGGCGGGCGGCGGCCGCGCCGACCGGCACGACGACGAACTCGCGGACGGCCTCGGGGAGGGCGGGGGTGGCGTCCGCGGTGCCGACGACGGTGGCGAGCAGTTCGCCGCCGGGTGTGCGCAGCCGCTGCGGGCCGGGGGTGAGCTGTCCGGCGAGGCCGCGGCTGACCAGGGCGGGCACCGGCGTGTCCGGCCGATCGACGGCGGACGGTGCGGTGTCGGACGGGGCAGTGTCGGCCAGGACGGCAGCGTCGGACGGGGCAGCGTCGGCCAGGACGGCGGGGTCGAACGCGCCGGCCCCGACGGTGCGGGCGATCTCGGCGTAGGCCCGGGGCTCGACGACGACGAGGGTGACCTGTTCGGCGAGCCGGCCGACACCGAGGAGGTAGGTCTGCCGCTCGATCCGGACGCCGGTCGAGGCGCGGACGCCCGGGAGCGCGTCGGCGGCCGTGACGAAGGCCTCGGGCAGTGGCGCGTCCTGCGGGACCAGCACCGCGGCGTCGCCGCCGACCGCCGTGCGGGCCGCGCGCAGCCGGGCGCCGTCGACGGTGTCGAGGAGGGTCGCGCCGAAGCCGGCGGTGGTGACGGCGAGCAGCAGGGCGAGCGCCGGCAGGACGGCGGGGCGGTGCCGACCGCCGGAGTCGCGGGCGCTGCGGGCGAGGCCGAGGAAGGCGATCGGGCCGCGGCCGCGCCGAGCGAGGGCGGCGAGCCGGTCGACGACGGGCGGCTGGATCCGGGCGAGCAGCAGACCGCCGCTGAGCGCGACCAGCAGCGGGGCGGTGACCAGCAGCGGGTCCGGCCCGCTCGCCGGCGGGGCGGCGCCACGGCGGCGGACCTCGGCGACGGCCGCGCCGGTGACGGCGAGGACGAGGAGTTCGCCGACCGCCCGGCGCCGCCCGGACCTGCGGGCACCGTCGGGAGGGCCGCCGGTGCCCCGGGGGCGGGAGAGCAGGGCGGCGGCGCGGACCGGGAGGGCCAGGACGGCGAGCAGCGTCGCGGCCACCGCGGCGAGGACGGCGGCGGTCCAGCGGGGGGTGGGCAGCAGGACGAGGGCGAGGGCGGCGGCCGCCCCGGCCGCCGGCAGGACGGTCACCGCGCTCTCGCCGAGCAGGCGCAGCAGGATCCCGGCGTGTGAGCCGCCGCGGGCCTGGAGCAGCCGGAGTTCGGCGGTCCGCCGGTCGGCGGCGAGGGCCGCGGCCAGGCAGAGCACCACGGCGGCGACGCCCGCGACGCCGGCGGGACCGATCGCGGCGAGCGGGGCGGTGGCCCGGTTTCGGGCGGTGGCCTCGGCGAGGACCTCGGGCAGCAGGGTGGTGAGGGTGAGGTCGGGCCGTCCGGTCACCTCGGCGGCCAGGACGGCGCCGGGCCCGGCCAGGTAGGAGCCGACGCCGGAGCGGAGGGCGGCGAGCCGGTCGGCGCGCAGGGCGTGCGGGTCGACGGGCAGCCGCCAGAAGTCCTCGCCGCCCCCGCCCCAGGCGAGCAGGGCCGGGCGGCTGTCGCCGGCGGCGAATCCGGCGGTCTCCCATCGGACACCGCCGCCGTCGAGGGTCTTCAGGCAGGCGCGTTCGGGGCAGGGCAGCTCCTGCCAGTAGCGGTCGTGGGGATCGTCGGCGCGGTAGAGGCCGACGATCCTGGCGCGGGCGGCGGGTCCGCTGTCGACGGTGTCGCCGACCCGGAGGCCGATGGTGTCGGCGGCCCGCCGGCTGACGGCGATCGGCAGCGGCTCGCCGGGGGTGGCCGGTCCGGGCCAGGCGCCGTCGGTCAGGGTCGCGTGTCCGGCGAGCCCCTGGAGGTAGAGCAGGTGGAGTTGCGGGGCCATGCCGCCGGGGCGGTCGTAACCGTCGTTGAGCATGGCCCGGTCGGTGAGGGCGCGGGTGCCGTGGTGCTCGCCGTCGCGGGTGAGCGGGAGGTCCCCGGTGATCTGTCCGACCAGCCGGTCGCGGGCCGAGTCGAGGTCGGCGGCGGGGG
>NZ_LGDO01000133.1:0-11153 GCF_001279805.1 Streptomyces sp. XY431 | reverse complement strand
GTGGGCCCGTGCCGCCCGCCCGGCCCGGCCGCCGCTGCCGTGGGCGCCGATGCTCCGAGCCGCACTCGCCATGGCGCTGGCGCTGGCCGCCGGGCTGCTGGCGCACCGGGTGGACCTCGGGGTGTTCGCCGGGCTGGGTGCGATGCACGCGACCATGAACGACCGCGTCGAGCCGGTCCGGCTGCGGGCCCGCCGGATCGCCACCGCCGTGCCGGCCTCGGCGCTCGGCATGCTGATCGGCAGCGCGCTCCAGCACGCCCAGGTCGGCGCGCTCGCCCTGGGCGCCGGGCTGACCGTGACGGCGTTCGTCTCCGGCGCGCTGAGTGCGACGGGCCCGCGCGGTTCGGCGGCGGGGCTGCTGCTGCTGGTCTCGGCCACGCTCGGGAGCGGTATGCCGCTGCCGCATCCGTGGTGGGCCGCTGCGGCGGTGCTGCCGGCGGGTGCGGTGCTGGTGCTGCTGCTCGGTGTGCCCCTGCGCGGCCGCCGGGCTCCCGGCGCCGACCCGGGTGTGCGCGCGCTCGCCGCCGTGTACGACGCGCTCGGCCGGATGCTCGCCGATCTCGGGACTCCGCAGGGGTCGGCCTCCCGGCAGGTGCTGACCGCCCGGCTGAACCAGCTCCAGGACGTGCTCCCGCCCCTTCCCCGCCGGCCGCGGAACCCGCCCGGCCCCGCCGCCCAGCGCGTCCACACGATGTACCGGGCCGCGCTCGCCGCCACCGAGGCGGCCACCGGCCTGCTGTGGGCCCGGCGGCCGGTGCCGCCCGAGGTGGCCGCCGTACCGGGCCTGCTGGCCCGCGCGATGGAACGCGGCGGCGGGGTGGAACGCAGGGGTGGGGTGGAACGCAGGGGTGGGGTGGAACGCAGGGGCGGGAAGGAACGCGTCGGCGGCGAGGTGCCGGTGCCGGACTGGGCGCCGGACACGCCGTCCCGGCAGGCCCTGGACGCGGCGCTGCGCGCGGCCGCGGCGACGGTCGCGGGCCGGGAGGCCGCGCTGGGCACGGCTCCCGCGCCCCCGCCGGACCCGTGGCGGCTGCGGGTGCGGCTGGTCTCGCCCGGGGCGGCCCGGTACGGGGCGCGGCTGGCGCTGTGCATCGCGGTGGGGGCGGCGCTCATGGCCGCGCTGCCGCTGAGCCGGAGCTACTGGGTGCCGATGACGATCGCCTTCGTCCTGAAGCCGGACCTCGGCTCGGTGTTCCTGCGTTCGGTGAGCCGTGCGGTCGGGACGGTGCTGGGGGTGGCGGTGACGGCAGCGGTGCTGTCGCTGGCTCCGGGCCCGTGGGCGCTGGTCGCGATCGCCGCGCTCTGCGTGGCCCTGCTGCCCTACGCGACGGCGGCGCACTACGGGCTGAACACCGTGGTGATGACGCCGATGGCGCTGGTCCTGCTGCAACTGGGCGGGCAGGACGGCGCGGCCGAGTTCCGGCCCCGGGTGCTGGACACCGTGCTGGCCAGCGCGATCGTGCTGCTGTTCGGCCACCTGCTCTGGCCGGAACGGCCTCGGCACCGGATCGAGCCGCGCCTGGTGTCCGCGGCGGGCGCGCTGAAGGACTATCTGGCCTCGGTGGTGCGGCAGGACGGGCCGGAGCCCCGGGCCGAGGTGTGGCTGCGGCGGACGGCCTACCGGGCGCTCGCGGACGCCCGCGCGGAGGTGGAGCAGGGGTTGGCCGAGCCGCCGCCGACGGGCCGGCTGGCGGCCGAGTGGCTGCCCGCGACGGCCGCGCTGGAGCGGCTGAGCGGCGCGGTGGCGGCGTTCGCGGCGCAGCGCCGGTACGGCGGGCGGGTGCCGGAGCGGGCGGAGGTGGAGCGGGTCGGCCGGGCGCTGGACGAGCTGACGGCCGCGGCGCGCGCGCACCGTCCGCCGACCGGGGCGGCGGCGCGGCCGACCCGGCCGCACGACCCGTCGCGCAGCGCGCTGGGCCGGGCGGCGGACGAACTGGACGCCCTGCTCGCCGGCGGCCCGCCCCGCTGAGCCGGCCGCCCGCTCGGTCCCTTCCGGCGACCCCGCCCCCGTCAGACCTGCTCGGCCAGCTCCAGCCAGGTCATCTCCAGCTCCTCCTTCTCGTCCCGGACCGCCCGCAGCTGGCTGTCCAGCTCGGCGACCTTGGAGAAGTCGGCGGCGTGCTCGGCGAGCTGGGCGTGCAGCTTGGACTCCTTCTGGTCCAGCTTGGCGATCTGGCGCTCCAGCTTCTGCAGCTCCTTCTTCGCCGCCCGCAGGTCGCCGCCCGACAGCGCGGACGCCGAGTCCTCCGCGCCGCCCGCGGCGGCACCGGTCGCGCCGGACGCCACCGAAGCAGCGGCCGAAGCGGCGGCAGCGGCGGCGGCAGCCATCGCGGCGCGCCGCTGCAGGTACTCGTCGACGCCGTTCGGCAGCATCCGCATCCGCCGGTCACCGAGCAGCGCGTACGTCACGTCGGTGGTCCGCTCGATGAAGAAGCGGTCGTGGCTGATCACGATCATCGAACCGGGCCAGCCGTCGAGGAGGTCCTCCAGCTGGTTCAGCGTCTCGATGTCGAGGTCGTTGGTGGGCTCGTCGAGGAAGAGCACATTGGGCTCGTCCATCAGCAGCCGGAGCAGCTGGAGCCGGCGCCGCTCGCCGCCGGACAGGTCGCCGACCGGCGTCCACTGCTTGTCCTTGCCGAAGCCGAACTGCTCGCACAGCTGGCCGGCGCTCATCTCCCGGCCCTTGCCGAGGTCGACCCGGGAGCGGACCTGCTCGACGGCCTGCAGCACCCGGGTGGTCGGCTCCAGCTCGGCGACCTCCTGGGAGAGGTACGCCAGCCGCACCGTCTTGCCGACCTTGACCACGCCGGAGTCGGGCTGGATGTCGCCCTCCGAGGTGTACGCGTCGCGCAGCGCCCGCAGCAGCGAGGTCTTGCCGGCGCCGTTGACGCCGAGCAGACCGATCCGGTCGCCGGGGCCGAGCTGCCAGGTGACGTTCTCCAGCAGCAGCTTCGGGCCGGCCTTCACCGTGATGTCCTCGACCTCGAAGACGGTCCTGCCCAGGCGCGCGTTGGCGAACTTCATCAGCTCGCTCTTGTCGCGCGGCTCCGGGACGTCGGCGATGAGCGCGTTGGCGGCCTCGATGCGGTAGCGCGGCTTGGACGTGCGGGCCGGGGCGCCGCGGCGCAGCCAGGCGAGCTCCTTGCGGGCCAGGTTCTGGCGCTTCTGCTCCTCGGTGGCCTCGATCCGGGAGCGCTCGGCGCGCGCGAAGACGTAGTCGGAGTAGCCGCCCTCGTACTCGTGCACCGAGCCGTGCTGGACGTCCCACATCCGGGTGCAGACCTGGTCGAGGAACCAGCGGTCGTGGGTGACGCAGACGAGCGCGGAGCGGCGGTTCTGGAGGTGCTGGGCGAGCCAGGCGATGCCCTCGACGTCGAGGTGGTTGGTGGGCTCGTCGAGCACGATGAGGTCGGGCGAGCCGAGCAGCAGCTTGGCGAGGGCGATCCGGCGGCGCTCACCACCGGAGAGCGGGCCGATGACGGTGTCCAGGCCGTCGGGGAAGCCGGGCAGGTCGAGGCCGCCGAAGAGGCCCTCGATGATGTCGCGGATGCGGGAGTCGCCGAGCCACTCGTGGTCGGCGCGGCCGGCGATGACCTCGTGCCGGATGGTGGCGTCCGGGTCCAGCGAGTCGTGCTGGGTGAGGACGGCCATCTCCACCCCGCCGACGTGGGTGATCCGCCCGCCGTCCGGCTCCTCCAGCTTGGCGAGCATCCGGATCAGGGTGGTCTTGCCGTCCCCGTTGCGTCCGACGACGCCGATCCGGTCCCCCTCGCTGACGCCGAGGCTGACCCCGTCCAGAAGGGCCCGGGTGCCGTACACCTTCGTGACGGACTCGATGGTGGCGAGATTGACGGCCACGTGTGCTGCGCTCCTGGGTTCGACGGTCCGGGCTCGGGCGGAGGTCCGGATCCTCCCCAGCCTAGTGGGCCCGCCTCGACTCCCCGCCCGCCCGAGCCGGCGGCCGCCGCTGCCCCGCTTCCCGTTCCGCTCGCGCTACTCCCCCGCTACTCCCCCGCGGTCACCGCCGCGCCCGGCACCGGCCCGTACGTGGCGTGCGCGGCCCGGCAGCTGCCGGAGGCCCGCAGCGCGGCCGCGACGGCCTCGGCGGCGTCCGCGTCCTTGGCCAGGAAGGCGCAGGTCGGTCCGGAGCCGGAGACCAGGGCGCCGATCGCGCCGGCCTCGGTGCCCGCCCGCAGGGTGGCGGCGAGGGCGGGGCGCAGCGACAGGGCGGCCGGCTGGAGGTCGTTGGTCAGCGCGGCGGCCAGGGCGACGGCGTCGCCGTCGGCGAGGGCCGTGAGCAGCGCGGGGTCGGCGTCGGGGGTGGCCACCTCGGTGTCGGCGGAACCGGTGCCCGCCTCCTCGCGCAGGCGGTCGCACTCACGGAAGACCGCGGGCGTCGACAGGCCGCCGTCGGCGACCGCGAAGACCCAGTGGTAGGTGCCGGCGACGGGCAGCGGCTCCAGGATCTCGCCCCGGCCGCGGCCCAGGGCGACACCGCCGACCAGGGCGAACGGCACGTCCGAGCCGAGTTCGGCGGCGAGCTCCAGCAGCACCTCGACGGGTGTGCCGAGCCCCCACAGGGCGTCGCAGGCGACCAGCGCGGCCGCGCCGTCCGCGCTGCCGCCGGCCATGCCGCCGGCCACCGGGATGGCCTTGGCGATGTGCAGGTGGACGTCGGTCGCGGCGAGGCCGTGGTGGGCGGCGAGCAGCCGGGCGGCGCGGGCGGCGAGGTTGCTGTCGTCCAGCGGCACGGCCTCGGCGTCCGGTCCGGTGCAGCTGAGGGTGACGCCCGTGCCGGGTTCGCCGGCCGTCGCGGTCACCTCGTCGCCGAGGGCGACCGCGAAGAAGACGTTGGCCAGGTCGTGGAAGCCGTCGGCGCGCAGTCCGCCGACCCCGAGCTGGACGTTGACCTTGGCGGGCACGCGTACCGTGACGGTCACTGGGAAACCCTTACTCCGGCTTGTGTTCGGCGATGGCGGCGAACTGCTCGACGGTGAGCATCTCGCCGCGCAGCTTGTGGTCGATCCCGGCGGCGGCGAGCGCCTGCTCGGCCCCGGCGGCGGAGCCGGCCCAGCCGGCCAGCGCGGCCCGCAGGGTCTTGCGGCGCTGGGCGAACGCGGCGTCGACGACCGCGAACACCTCCTCGCGGCTCGCGGTGGTGCTCGGCGGGTCGTGGCGGACCAGCGAGACCAGCCCGGAGTCGACGTTGGGGGCGGGCCAGAAGACGTTGCGGCCGATCGCACCGGCCCGCTTCACCTCGGCGTACCAGTTGGCCTTGACCGACGGGACGCCGTACACCTTGTTGCCCGGCTTGGCGGCGAGCCGGTCGGCGACCTCGCTCTGCACCATGACCAGGGTCCGCTCGATGCTGGGGAAGGTCGCGAGCATGTGCAGCAGCACCGGCACGGCCACGTTGTACGGCAGGTTGGCCACCAGCGCGGTCGGCGCCGGACCGGGCAGCTCGGTGACCAGCATCGCGTCGCTGAACACCAGGTCGAAGGAGTCGGCCCGGCCCGGCATCCGGGCGGCCACGGTGTCCGGCAGGTGGCGGGCCAGCACCGGGTCGATCTCGACCGCGGTGACGTGCCGGGCGACCTCCAGCAGCGCGAGGGTCAGCGACCCGAGTCCGGGCCCGACCTCGACCACCGTGTCCTCGCCGGTCACCTCCGCGGCCCGGACGATCCGCCGCACGGTGTTGCCGTCGATGACGAAGTTCTGCCCGCGCTGCTTGGTCGGCCTGACGCCGAACGCCTCGGCCAGCGCCCGGATGTCCGCGCCGCCGAGCAGGGGGCTCCCCTCGGCGGAAGGCTGGGGGCGGTTGTCAGAGGTGGGGTCGGTGGTGCTCACCCGCCAAGGATACGGGCGCCGGGCCCCCTCACAGCTCGACGACCGCCGCGAGGTCGATCTCCACGGGGTACGGGAGCGAGGTCCGCAGCACGCCCTCGTGCTGGGCGACAGGCAGATAGACGCCCTTCTCCTCGTCCCGGTGGAACTCGTGCACGATCGGCAGGTCGTCGATGCCGCGCTCGACCCGCCAGAAGTACGGGATGCCCTTGTCGGCGTACTGCCCGGGCTTGCGGAAGCGGTCATTGGCCCGGGTGCCGTGCGAGACGACCTCGACCACGAGCGCCACGTTCCGGGGAGGGAGGCATTCCAGCTCGAAGACGTCGATGCCGGTCTTGTCGAACACGACCACGTCCGGCTTGGTCGTGTTGTCCTCGTCGAGCAGCACACAGCGCTCGACATTGGCCGCGAAGGGAGCAACTCGTGCCCCGAACAAAGCCATGAAGAGCCGGTCCCGCACCTGGTCGTGCCACTGATTCGTCTGCCCCCGGACCACGATGACTCCGTCCACAAGATCCCAGTCGAACGGCAGGTCAAGGTGCTTGGCCTGCTCGTACGTCCGCAGTTGGGACAGCGGGTGCGACGATTCGTGATGATCCTCGACGGGTCCGTCGATCGGCATGGCGGTCATGGCCACCTCCCTCACTGCACTCATGCTAGCCAGCCTAGGCAGCCGCCAGGAGTGCCGAATCGTTCCTTCGGAACCCGACTTTCGTTCGACCGGATCAGTACCCGAACGCCCGCGCCGTGTTCTCCGCGATCGCCGTGGCGAGCGCGTCCTCGTGCAGGCCCAGGGTGTCCGCCATGGACCGCACCGTGACCGGGATCAGGTACGGCGCGTTGGGGCGGCCGCGGTAGGGGTGCGGGGTGAGGAAGGGAGCGTCGGTCTCGACCAGCACCCGGTCCAGCGGGGTGACCGCGAGGGCGTCCCGCAGCGGCTGGTTGGCCTTGAAGGTGACCGGGCCGGCGAAGGAGAGGTACCAGCCGTGCTCGGCGCAGACCTTGGCCATCTCCGCGTCGCCGGAGTAGCAGTGGAAGACGGTCCGCTCGGGGGCGCCCTCCTCCAGCAGGACGGCGATGACGTCCTCGTGGGCGTCCCGGTCGTGGATCACCAGGGCCTTGCCGTGCCGCTTGGCCATCGCGATGTGGCGGCGGAACGACTCCTTCTGGATCTCCACGCCCTCCGGCCCGGTCCGGAAGTAGTCGAGGCCGGTCTCGCCGACCGCGCGGACCTGCGGCAGCGCCGCGAGCGCGTCGATCTCGGCCAGCGCCGCGTCGAGCGCGGCCTGCCCGCCGGGCTCGCGCCGCTGCCCGGACCAGCCGTCGGGGTCGCCGAGGAAGATCCGCGGCGCCTCGTTGGGGTGCAGGGCGACGGCGGCGTGCACCTGCTCGAACCGGGCCGCCAGTTCGGCGGCCCAGCGCGAGCCCGGCACGTCGCAGCCGACCTGGACGACGGTGGCCACCCCGACCGAGGCGGCCTTGGCGAGGCCCTCCTCGGGGGTGCCGGACTGCATGTCCAGATGGGTGTGCGAGTCCGCCACCGCCACCGCCAGCGGGGCCGGCAGCGGCGGCGGGGTGGAGCGCTCGTCGTCCTTCTTCGGCATCGGTCGTCCTCCTCCGGCCCCAGGGTCAGTCCCTAGGCGGCCGGCTTCTCCTCGAGCCGCGGGAACAGGATGTCGCCCTTGGTGACGGTGGCACCGACCGGCAGCCGGCCCCAGCGCGCCGCGTCGGCGACGGTCTGCTCCGCGAGCGCGCCCAGGCCCTCGGCGGCGCCCAGCGAGTCCCAGAGCTTCTCGGCGGTGGCCGGCATGACGGGGTTGAGCAGCACCGCGGTGGCCCGCAGCGACTCGGCCGCCGTGTAGAGGATGGTGGCCAGCCGGTCCCGGCCCTCGGCCGAGTCGTCCTTGGCGACCTTCCACGGCTCCTGCTCGGTGAGGTAGCCGTTGACCTGCTTGACGAACTCGAAGATCGCCGCGATTCCGCCGGCGAAGTCCAGCTCCTCGCCGATCTTCCGGTCCGCGGTCGCGACCGCCGCCGCGAGGCCCTCGGTGACGGCCTGCTCGGCGGCGCCCGGCGCCGCGGCGGCCGGCAGCACACCGTCGAAGTACTTGCCGACCATGGCCGCCACCCGGGAGGCGAGGTTGCCGAAGTCGTTCGCCAGCTCGGAGGTGTACCGGGCGGCGAAGTCCTCCCAGGAGAACGAGCCGTCGGTGCCGAACGGGATCGCCCGCAGGAAGTAGTAGCGGTAGGCGTCCACGCCGAAGTGCGAGGTCAGGTCGGTGGGCGAGATGCCGGTCAGGTTGGACTTGGACATCTTCTCGCCGCCGACCATCAGCCAGCCGTTGGCGACGACCCGCTTGGGCAGCGGCAGCCCGGCGGCCATCAGCATCGCGGGCCAGATCACCGCGTGGAAGCGCAGGATGTCCTTGCCGACCAGGTGCACCGAGGCCGGCCACAGTTCGGCGAACCGCTCCGGGTCGGCGCCGTAGCCGGCCGCGGTGATGTAGTTCTGCAGCGCGTCCACCCACACGTACAGGACGTGCTTGTCGTCCCAGGGCAGCGGGACGCCCCAGTCGAAGGTGGAGCGGGAGATGGAGAGGTCCTGGAGGCCCTGCTCGACGAAGCGGAGCACCTCGTTGCGGGCCGTCTCGGGGGCGATGAAGCCGGGGTTCTCGGCGTAGAACTCCAGCAGCTTCGGGCCGTACGCGGAGAGGCGGAAGAAGTAGTTCTCCTCCTCCAGCCACTCGACCGGCTTCTTGTGGATCGGGCAGAGCTTCTCGCCCTCGGCGGCACCGTCGAGCAGTTCGGCGGGGAGCTTGTACTCCTCGCAGCCGACGCAGTACGGGCCGGAGTAGCCGCCCTTGTAGATCTCGCCCTTGTCGAACAGGTCCTGGACGAACTCCTGCACCCGGGCGGTGTGCCGCTCCTGGGTGGTGCGGATGAAGTCGTCGTTGGCGATCTCCAGGTGCTGCCAGAGCGGCTTCCACGCCTCCTCGACCAGCTTGTCGCACCACTCCTGCGGGGTGACGCCGTTGGCCTCCGCGGTGCGCAGGATCTTCTGACCGTGCTCGTCGGTGCCGGTCAGGTACCACACCCGCTCGCCGCGCTGGCGGTGCCAGCGGGTCAGTACGTCGCCTGCCACGGTGGTGTACGCGTGGCCCAGGTGGGGGCGATCGTTGACGTAGTAGATCGGGGTGGTGACGTAGTACGCGGGAGTGGTGCCCCCGGTGGTGCTGTGGTCTGCAGTGGCCGCCATGGTCGGCAAGCTTAGTCGGGCCCGGGTCCGGGCCCGACCGCCGCTGCCACCGTCAGCCCCGCATCCGCGCCCAGAACCGCGCCCAGCGCCCGCCCGAGGGGGCGGTCCGCACCGGCCGCGGCGCGGCGGGCGGGGCGGCCGGCTCCGCGTGCGCCGGGTACCCGGGGGCGTGCTGCCACGGCTTGTCCTGCCCGGCCACCCGGCCCTCGCGCATGATCCGGACGGTGTGGCCGCCGCAGCCCGGGCAGGCCGGCTTGAGCAGCGGCGACGGCACCCGGACTCCGTTGGCGTGGTACTCGAACACGACCCGCCCGTCCCGGGCCACGTGGTGCTCGATGTCGTACGCCTGCTCCCAGCCGTACCCGCAGCTCAGGCACACGAAGGAGTAGGCCTCCCGGACGGTCTCGACGGGGGTGTGCGCCCGGCCGCTCGGGCCGGCGCCGCTCGGGCCGGGGTCGCTCAGGGCATTGCCACCGCGGGGGCTACCGATCGTCTCGCTCATAGCCGTCTCCCAGCGCCCGCCGGGCGCTCGCCCGGCTGGGTCTTTCCATCCCAGCAAATGCCCGGAACGTCCCCGGCGATGCCCGCCTTGTGAAGACTTGGAGGGGGATTGGGAAGCCCTATACGAAAGGGTGGGTCCTGTCCGAAAACCTCGACCGAAGCTTCAGCTCGACGGGCGTTTACCCGGGGCCTTCTCTCCAAGGTACGCGCCCGCGCGCCCGGCGGCACCTCGCCCACGAACCGTGTGTACTCGCAGCTCAGGCGCCTGCCGGGGCGCTTTCCGACCGTTCCCCGGCCGTTCGCCGACCGTTCCCGACCGGATTCCCGGCCGCTGCCCCGGCCGTCTCCCGGCCGTCTCCCGGCCGAACGCTCAGCCGGCTCCGCCCGCGGTGGCGTTCTTGACCGCCACCACCGCGTCGAACACCTCGCGCTTGGGCAGCGAGAGTTCGGCCGCGACCGCCGCGATCGCCTCCTTGCGCCGCTCCCCGGCCTCCTCCCGCACGGCCACCAGCCGGGCCAGCTCGGCCGGGCCCAGCTCCTTCGGCGCGGCCGGCGGAGCGCCCGCCACGACCACCGTGATCTCGCCCCTGACCCCCTCGGCCGCCCACGCGGCCAGGTCGCCGAGCGGCCCGCGCTTGACCTCCTCGTAGGTCTTGGTCAGCTCCCGGCAGACGGCGGCGGGCCGCTCGGGGCCGAACGCCTCCGCCATCGCGGCGAGCGCCTCCGCGATCCGGTGCGGGGCCTCGAAGAAGACCATGGTGCGCGGCTCGGCGGCGATCGAGGCCAGCTGCCGGGCCCGGTCGCCGGTCTTGCGCGGCAGGAAGCCCTCGAAGGTGAACCGGTCGACCGGCAGTCCGGACAGCGCCAGCGCGGTGAGCACCGCGGACGGCCCCGGCACCGCGGTCACCTTGAGGTCGGCGGCCACGGCGGCGGCCACCAGCCGGTAACCGGGGTCGGAGACGGACGGCATCCCGGCGTCGGTGACCAGCAGGACGCGGGCCCCGCCGAGCAGCGCCTCGACGAGCTCGGGGGTGCGCCCGACCTCGTTGCCCTCGAAGTAGGAGACCACCCGCCCGGCCGGGATCACCCCGAGGGCCTGGGTGAGCCGGCGCAGCCGCCGGGTGTCCTCGGCCGCGATGACGTCCGCCGCGGCCAGCTCGGTGAGCAGCCTGGGCGGGGCGTCCGCGACGTCGCCGATGGGGGTTCCTGCAAGTACGAGTACACCTGTCACGGGCCCCATCCTTCCAGCAACCGGCCGCCGGGCGCTTTTGGTGACGATTCGGGCAGCTTCGGAGGGAGCCGTCCCACCGTCGTGACGCACCCCTACCATGTGGCGGATGAACGGCGACACGGCGGCGCAGACGCCCACTGGTACAGACCTCACCGCGCGGGGTGGCGTCGGCGGGCCGGTCCTGGCGGACCAGCCGTCGCCCGCCCTGCCGGGCCCGCGCGACCCGGGCGGCGACCCGGCCGGCGACGCCGCCGACGGCGGTCCTGACGGCCCCGGCGGTCCGGACGTACCCGGCGGCCCCGCCCCGGACGGCTCCATACC
>NZ_LGDO01000132.1:0-13567 GCF_001279805.1 Streptomyces sp. XY431 | reverse complement strand
GACCGGGGGAGGGCTGAGCGGCGCCCTCGCCGGGGGTGGGAACGAAGCGGCCCCACCCGGCGGGGGAGCCGGGTGGGGCCGCTTCGTGTCCGGGCCGTGGACGGTCGCGATGCCCTCGGCGACCGTCCTGGTCCGGTCCCCGCGCCCTGTCCCTGGGCGCGGGGCGGGACGCCTCGTCAGGCGTCGGTCTTGACCGGCTCGCGGCCGGAGGAGAGGTCCGCCGTCGTGTTGCCGGAGGCCACCGCGGTGGTCGGCCTGACGGTGCGGATCAGGAACGGGACGGCGCCGGCCACGATGCAGACCACGGCGGCGGTCCAGAACGCGTGCTTGTAGGCGTCCAGGGTGGGCAGCGCGATCGGGATCGGCAGCTTCATGGTGTCGCCGGTGAGGATGGCGGCCATGACGGCGGTGCCGATCGCGCCGCCGACGGTGCGCAGCACGGCGTTCATGCCGTTGGCGATGCCGCTCTGCTCGACCGGGACGGCGCCGTTGATGTAGGCGGGCATCGCCGAGAAGGCGAGGCCGATGCCGAGGCCGAAGATGGCCGAGGAGAGGTAGATGTCCCCCTCGTGGCTGTGCCGCATGGCCAGGTAGGCCATCGCGACGGCGCCGAGGACGCCACCGAGGACCAGCGGCAGGCGGGGGCCGCGGCGGGCGATCAGCAGGGCGCCGAGCGGGGCGGCGACCATCGAGCCGAGGGCGGAGGGCAGCAGCATCACACCGGCGTGCAGCACGGTGGCGGTGAAGCCGTAGTGGGCGAACTTCTCCGGGGTCTGGGCGAAGTTGCTGATCACCATGAACGAGCCGTACATGCCGAAGCCGATCAGCAGGCCGGCCAGGTTGGTGAAGGCGACGGCCGGGCGGGACATCATCTTCATGTCGACCAGCGGGTGCTTGACCTTGACCTCGATGACGCCCCAGAGCAGGGCGACCACGGCGGCGACGGCGAACAGGCCGAGCGTCTTGGTGGAGGTCCAGCCCCAGTGGTTGCCCTGGCTGACCGCGACCAGCAGGGCGGAGAGCCAGCCGGCCAGGGTGATGGCGCCGAGCGGGTCGGCGCCGCCCTCCTTGTCGGTGACCGGGTCGCTGGGCACCCGGAAGGCGACCAGGGCGATCGCGAGCAGGCCGAAGGCCAGGCCCATCCAGAAGATCGACTTGTAGCTCCAGTGCTCCAGCAGCAGGCCGGTGGCGACCAGGCCGAGGCCGCTGCCGACGCCCATCGAGGCGCTGATGGCGGCGACGCCGCCGGTCACCTTCTGCTTGGGCAGCTCGTCGCGGACGATGCTGATGGCCAGCGGGAGCACGCCACCGCCGGCGCCCTGGAGGACGCGGGCGACGACCAGCCAGGTGAAGGAGTGGGTCGAGACGGCGAGCGCGGAGCCCGCGACCAGGCCGGCGAGCGAGATCAGCAGCATCGGCTTGCGGCCGCGCAGGTCGCCGAAGCGGCCGAGCAGCGGGGTGAGCACGGCGGCGGACAGCAGATTGGCCGTCATCAGCCAGGTGATGCTGGAGCCGGAGACGCTCAGTTCCTTGGCGAGCGAGGGCAGGATCGGAACGACCGCGGTCTGCACCACGCTGAACGACAGCATCGCCAGGATGAGGGCCGGCAGGACCCGGGCGCTGCTCTGCTTCTCGGTCGTGGTGGTGGGCTGTGGTGCCTCACTCACGGTTGCTTCCTTCCGTACATAGTGAATGAACTGAAGTAACCATGCAGGGAGATACTTCAGTGTGTCAAATATTCATTGGTTAAGCCTTGGTAAAAAGGAAAGACCCCGGCCATGATCGGCCGGGGTCCAACGGTTCCGTGCGGGTCAGGCGAGCGGCCGCAGCGGAGCCGGGCGGGCCTGGTCCTCGACCGCCGGATGGGCGGCCTGCCGGGCCGGCGCGTGCGCGGCGGACGGCACCGGGGTCGAAGCGGCCGCGGTGTTGTCGTGGACCTCGACGTGCTCGCGGCGCAGCTCGTCCCGGACCACCTCCTCGGCGGTGTACCGCTCGACCACCAGGCGGACCCGCTCGATCGGCGCCAGGTACTTGCGGACCACCGGGCGCTCCTCGCGAAGGGTCACCTCCTCCACCGCCTCGGCGATCTCCTTCTCGCTGAGCGCGGCCCGCTCCGCGTCGCCGACCGGCATCCGCTCGACCCGGACCCGCTCGCGGACCACCGCGACCCGACTTCCGCCCGCCCGGGCCCCTCTCGGGCCCCCCCCCCCCCCGCCGCTCCACCGGCTCGCTGGTGACGTACTTGCGCAGCTTTGCGGTGCCCAGCACATGCCACTCGGTGGTGATGTCCAGGCGCTCCTCGCGGCAGGTGATCTCCACCGGGCCGCTGGGGGCGGAGGCGGCGGGGCCGGCGGCCTCGGGGTGCGCGGTGCCCGCGGCGGGGACGGCGGCCGGGGCGGCCGACGGGGCCGCCGGGGTGTGCGGGCGCGGCTCGGCGGCCTGCTGCGGCGCGGCGGGTGTCGTAGTGGTGGGCAGGGGCGTGGCGAGGGTCCGCACGGGGGCCTCCGGGGCGGGGTCGGACGGCTTGCCGAGGTCGGCGGCCGGGCTCGGGACGGGAGTGGGGGACTGGTGGAGGCCGAGCGGCTTGGGCGGATGCGCGGTGCCCGTGCCGTTGGTCGTACCGGTGCTGTTGCCGGTGTTCGTGACGTTGGCGGGGCCCGGGGCGTTGGTGGCGCTCGTGGTGTTGGCGGCGGCCGCGCCCACTGCGGCCGTGCCCACCGCGGCCGTTCCGGCTGCCGTGCCCCGGTCGGCGGTGGTGCCGAAGTCGAGATCGGCCGGTTTCGATCCCGAGTCGTCACCCGCCGACGGCCGGCCGTCCACCGGGGTGTCCAGCCCGTAGTAGCGGTAGAGCTGAAGCTCCTGGGCGGGCGACAGGTGCTGGCCGACGCCGAAGTCCGGTGATTCCTTCACCAGGGACTTGTCGTACGGCACCCGCAGCTCGTCGCCGGAGAACTCGCTCGTGGTCAGGGGGACGAAGGCGTCCCGGCCGAAGATGCCGGTCCGCACGGCCGCCCATTCGGGCCGACCGGTGGCGTCGTCGAGATACACCTCGTCGATGGTGCCGATCTTGTCCCCGTTGCGGTCGACCGCCTTGTGGCCGATGAGGTCCCGGGGGTCGATGTCGGTCTGCACTCATTCCTCCAGTGCGGTGATCCTGCGGAACTCCCGCAGGACGACGGCCGGCCCGCCCGCCCGGTCCGCCACTTCACACCAAAAGCCATGAACCGGACCCGCGCGACCGGGGCGGGGCCGGACGGGCGCGGCGCTGAGCCGTCCGGGGCAGGCCGGGTGCGCGGCCCCGGCGGCGAAGTGACCGGACGCACCCGTGATCGTCGGGCCTCCCGCTGGTACCCTGGGCGCGACCGCCGAGCCCGCGCGGGAGAGTCCCCGGCAGTGGAAACCGCTGGTCGGGGCGCCGAAGGAGCAACTCCTCCCCGGAATCTCTCAGGCATCCGTACCGTGCGGGATAGGTCACTCTGGAAAGCAGGGCAGGAACGCGGGCGAGGGAGCCGGCGGACCCCACCCTCACCGACGGTGCAAGCCGGCGGGGCGTCCCACGGCGCTCCGCGCGGGCGAAGCTCTCAGGTCCCGATGACAGAGGGGGAGGCCTGTCGGGTTCGTCCGACCGGGTCCTCCGCTGTTGTCCGCAGCGGCGAGGCACCCCGGCGTGCGCACCCCCGCCGGTCCGTGACCAGGAGGCCTCGACCACCATGAACGCCCAGCCGAACTCGGGACGCCCCACCACCCCCGCGACCCTCACCGAGCTCGAACAGGCCAGCCCCTTCGAGAACCGCCACATCGGCCCCGATGCCGCTGCCCAGGAGAAGATGCTGGCCCACGTCGGCTACGGCTCGCTGGACGAGCTGGCCACCGCCGCCGTTCCCGAGGCGATCCGCTCGATCACCGCGCTGGACCTGCCCGACGGCCGCTCCGAGGCCCAGGTCCTGGCCGAGCTGCGCGAGCTGGCCGACCGCAACTCCGTCCTCCGGTCGATGATCGGCCTGGGCTACTACGGCACCTTCACCCCGCCGGTGATCCTCCGCAACGTCATGGAGAACCCGGCCTGGTACACCGCCTACACGCCGTACCAGCCGGAGATCTCGCAGGGCCGCCTGGAGGCGCTGCTCAACTTCCAGACCCTGGTCGCCGACCTGACCGGCCTGCCCACCTCCGGCTCCTCGCTGCTGGACGAGGGCACCGCGGCCGCCGAGGCGATGGCCCTGGCCCGCCGCGTCACCAAGGTCAAGGGCGGTGTCTTCCTGGTCGACGCCGACACCCTGCCGCAGACCGTCGCGGTGATCAACACCCGTGCCGTGCCGACCGGTGTCGAGGTGGTCGTCGCCGACCTGTCCGAGGGCATCCCGGCCGAGATCGCCGAGCGCGGCGTCTTCGGCGTGCTGCTCCAGTACCCGGGCGCCACCGGCGCGGTCCGCGACCTCGCCCCGGTGATAGAGCAGGCCCACGGCCTCGGCGCGATCGTCGCCGTCGCCGCCGACCTGCTCGCGCTCACCCTGCTGAAGTCCCCGGGCTCGCTCGGCGCCGACATCGCCTGCGGCACCTCGCAGCGCTTCGGCGTGCCGATGGGCTTCGGCGGCCCGCACGCCGGCTACCTCGCGGTGCGCGCCGAGTACGCCCGCTCGCTGCCCGGCCGCCTGGTCGGCGTCTCCGTCGACACCCACGGCAACCGCGCCTACCGTCTGGCCCTGCAGACCCGCGAGCAGCACATCCGCCGCGAGAAGGCCACCAGCAACATCTGCACCGCCCAGGTGCTGCTCGCCGTGATGGCCTCGATGTACGCCGTCTACCACGGCCCCGACGGCCTGGCCGACATCGCCCGCCGCACCCACCGCTACGCCGCCGCGCTGGCCGAGGGCCTGCGGGCCGGCGGGGTCGAGCTGCTGCACGGCGAGTTCTTCGACACCGTCACCGCGGTCGTCCCGGGCCGCGCCGCCGCGATCGCCGCTGCCGCCCGTGCCAACGGCATCAACGTCTTCCAGGACGGCGAGGACCGGATCTCGGTCTCCACCGACGAGACCACCACCCGCGAGGACCTGGCGGGCGTCTGGGCCGCGTTCGGCGTCGAGGCCGTCGAGGTGGCGGAGAACGCCGACAGCCTGCCCGCCGCGCTGCTGCGCGAGGACGAGTACCTGACCCACCCGGTCTTCCACAGCCACCGCTCCGAGACCGCCATGCTGCGCTACCTGCGCCGCCTGTCGGACCGGGACTACGCGCTGGACCGCGGCATGATCCCGCTGGGCTCCTGCACCATGAAGCTCAACGCGACCACCGAGATGGAGTCGGTGACCTGGCCGGAGTTCGGCCAGCTGCACCCCTTCGCGCCGGTCGACCAGGCCGCGGGCTTCCTCACCCTGATCCGCGGCCTGGAGCAGCAGCTGGTCGAGGTGACCGGCTACGACGCCGTCTCCATCCAGCCGAACGCCGGTTCCCAGGGCGAGCTGGCCGGTCTGCTGGCCGTCCGCGCGTACCACCACGGCAACGGCGACACCCAGCGCGACATCTGCCTCATCCCGTCCTCCGCGCACGGCACCAACGCCGCCTCCGCGGTCATGGCCGGCATGCGGGTGGTCGTGGTCAAGACCCTGGTCGACGGTGACGTCGACGTCGAGGACCTCAAGGCCAAGATCGAGCAGCACCGCGACAACCTGTCCGTGCTGATGGTCACCTACCCGTCCACCCACGGCGTGTACGAGACCCAGATCACCGAGATCTGCGGCCTGGTGCACGAGGCCGGCGGCCAGGTCTACGTCGACGGCGCCAACCTCAACGCCCTGGTCGGCCTCGCCAAGCCGGGCAAGTTCGGCGCGGACGTCTCGCACCTGAACCTGCACAAGACCTTCTGCATCCCGCACGGCGGCGGCGGCCCCGGCGTCGGCCCGGTCGCGGTGCGCGCGCACCTCGCGCCGTACCTGCCGAACCACCCGCTGCAGGCGGAGGCCGGCCCGGCCACCGGTGTCGGCCCGATCTCGGCCGCCCCGTGGGGCTCGGCGGGCATCCTGCCGATCTCCTGGTCCTACGTCCGGCTGATGGGCGGCGAGGGCCTCAAGCGCGCCACCCAGGTCGCGGTGCTGAGCGCCAACTACATCGCCAAGCGGCTGGCCCCGCACTTCCCGGTGCTCTACACCGGCCCCGGCGGCCTGGTGGCGCACGAGTGCATCATCGACCTGCGCCCGCTCTCCAAGGAGACCGGCGTGACGGTGGACGACATCGCCAAGCGCCTGATCGACTACGGCTTCCACGCGCCGACCATGTCGTTCCCGGTCGCGGGCACGCTGATGATCGAGCCGACCGAGTCCGAGGACCTGCACGAGATCGACCGGTTCTGCGACGCGATGATCGAGATCCGGGCCGAGATCGAGAAGGTCGGCTCGGGCGAGTGGGCGGCCGACGACAACCCGCTGCGCAACGCCCCGCACACCGCCGCCACCCTGGCCGGCGACTGGGCGCACGGCTACTCGCGGCAGGAGGCGGTCTTCCCGGCCGGCGTGAACCCGGCGGACAAGTACTGGCCGCCGGTCGGCCGGATCGACGGCGCGTACGGCGACCGCAACCTGGTCTGCTCCTGCCCGCCGATGGACGAGTACGGCGCCTGATCCCGGCGCGCCGTCCGGACCGGACGGCGAACGGAACGGCATGCGACAGGGCCCCGGCGGGTTTCCGCCGGGGCCCTGCCCTGTGGTGCTCCGTGGTGTCCTGTGGTGCTTGTGGTGCTCCGTGGTGCTCGGCTGTGCCTGCGGCTCGGGCGGCTGGTGCTGCCGGGGTGCGGCCGGTGCGTCGCCCCCGGGTCGGCCCGGCGGCTCAGACCGCGCTGGCGGCCGGACGGCGCGGGGCGATCACCCGGCCGTCGGGCAGCAGCTCGCCGGTGTCCTCGAAGAGCAGGACGCCGTTGCAGAGCAGGCTCCACCCCTGTTCCGGGTGACAGGCCACCGTGACGGCGGCCTCGCGGTCCTCGGACTCGGCCGACGGACACTCAGGACGGTGCTGGCACATACGCGTACCCTCGCTTCGCTCCGCGATCCTCCCCGTGATGCGGTGCCGCCGGATGGCCGTCGGGCGCCGCCGCGGCGGTCGGATCCTGTCCGGCGCCGGGCCAGGTGTGGACCGGCGCTCAAGTGGGTAGGACAGGAGGTCCTTCCACGCTGGTTCCCAGTGTCGGCATCCCGGGACCCGCGCGCAGCGATTTCGTGACACGCGCCACAACCCCCGGCCAGAGATCACCCGTTCAGGTGGTGAGCGGCCGGAATCGGTGCCGGACGGGTCATGGGTCCGACCGTCCGTCCGGGCCATGCCGGATGGCCCGGACGGGTGGGGCCGGACGGGTGAGCCGATCGGGTGGGGCCCGACGGAGGTCGGCGAGGCGGTCGTCGACGGGTGGTCGGCGAGGCGGTCGTCGACGGGTCAGAGCGCCCCGGAGGCGAGCCGCGCCGGATCGGCGTGGGTACCGAGGAGCAGCGGGCGGGCGATCGGTGAGCGGGCGAGCGGGCCCCGGGCCAGGACCGGCAGCAGTTCGGCGGCCGGGTGGGCACGGTGCGCGGTGACCCCCATCGGCGCCGGGGCCAGTGGGATCAGCAGATCGGCGCCGGGACCGCCGTCCGGACTGTGCAGCCACAGCGCCGTCGCGTACTGGCCCGGGAAGGTCAGCAGCCTCGGCTGGCAGCGGGTCCGGGAGGCCTGGGCGAGCTGCCACGCCTGGCGCAGTGCTCTGACGGTCGAGTCCAGATAGGGGCCGGCGGTGAAGTGCGAGAAGGCATGGCCCTCGGGGCCCTGCACCACCTCGGCCGCTGCCGCGACCTCGGTGCCGTCCTTGATCAGGAAGCGCCATCCGGTCCGGCGGGCGGCGGCGAGTTCGGCCCGCGGCCCGTCCAGGACGTGGACGGCGAGCGGGTGCGCGGGGAGGAGGGGCCCGGTCGGACGGCGCAGCGCGGCGGCGGCGGGCTGGCGCAGCGCTGTCTCCGAGTCGAGTGCGGCGAGCACCGCGCGCAGGGCACTGGGCGGGGGCTGGGGGGTCTGCAGAGTCATGGCAAGGTCGCCTCTCCGTGCGAGATCGGCGTGCGAGTGCGGCATACCGGCATGGCGGGTGCGTCGGCGGTGACGGGACCTGGGCCTTGTCCGGTTGGGCAGGATCGCGGTGCCGGCGCGGCGGCCGTCCTCGGGTCTCGGGCGATGGCCGGCCGCGCCGTTGGCGCAGTGCGAATTCTACTCGAACAGGTGCGCAGGGTGACCTGTTTATCACAGGCGGTGGCGCCGGGCAAGTCGGCAGTTGAGCTGAAACAGCGTCAGTTCCCTTGCATTGCAAGCCATTCGAAGCATTCGGGTATCGATCTTCGGGGTGGGCATGATGCTTGCACGGTCGAGGGCCGGCCGGCTCAGGAGGAGGGGACCATGGGCGAGAAGGTCGTGGCGACTCGAGCGGAACTGTCGGACCGGCAGATGTACCGCCGCAAGCTCCAGTCCTGCCTGGAGGCGCTCGGCCGGATGCTCCGCGAGGACCGCTTCGACCGTCCGAAGGCCGTGATGGGCCTGGAGATCGAGCTCAATCTGGCCGATGAGCAGGGCCTTCCGGTGCTGAACAACGCGCAGGTGCTCACCTCGATCGGCTCCGCCGACTTCCAGACCGAGCTCGGCCGCTTCAACATCGAGGTCAACATCGCGCCGCACCGGCTCGGCGGACACGTCTTCGAGGAGCTGCGCGAGGAGATCGACACCGGCCTGCGCTACGCCGACCGGAGGGCAGGGGAGGCCGGTGCGCGGATCGTGATGGTCGGCATCCTGCCGACCCTGGAGCTCGACCACACCGGGCTCGACGCGATGTCCCACAACCAGCGGTACAGCCTGCTCAGCGACCAGATCCTGGCCGCCCGCGGCGAGGACATCACCCTGGACATCGAGGGCGTGGAGCACCTCGAACTGGACTCGATCACGATGGTCGCCGAGGCCGCCGCGACCTCGCTGCAACTCCACCTCCAGGTCACCCCGGAGCGGTTCTCCTCGGTCTGGAACGCCGCCCAGGCGATCTGCGGGCCGCAGCTCGCGCTGGGCGCCAACTCGCCGTTCCTGTTCGGCCGGGAGCTGTGGCGGGAGACCCGGCCGGTGCTGTTCCAGCAGGCCTGCGACACCCGTTCGGCGGAGCTCAAGGCCCAGGGCGTGCGGCCGATCACCTGGTTCGGCGAACGCTGGGTGGACTCGGCCTACGACCTGTTCGAGGAGAACCTGCGGTACTTCCCGGCGCTGCTGCCGATCTGCGACGACGAGGACCCGGCGAAGGTGCTGGCCTCCGGCGGGGTGCCGAGGCTCGCCGAGATGCGGCTGCACAACGGCACCATCTACCGGTGGAACCGGCCGGTGTACGACGTCAGCGGCGGTGTGCCGCACCTGCGGGTGGAGAACCGGGCGCTGCCGGCCGGGCCGACCGTGGCCGACACGCTCGCCAACGCCGCCTTCTACTACGGCGTGGTGCGGGTGCTGGCCGAGCAGTCCCGGCCGATCTGGACCAGGCTGCCGTTCGAACTGGCCGACGAGAACTTCCGGCAGGCGGCCCGGTACGGCATCGACGCGGAGTTCCAGTGGCCCCGGTCCGGCCGGGCCGGGCGCGGCGGCGGGACGACCTCGGTCTCCGCCGTCGACCTGGTGCTCAACGAGCTGCTGCCGATGGCCCACCAGGGGCTGGACGCATGGGGTGTGGAGCCGGCCGACCGGGACCGCTACCTCGGCATCATCGAGCAGCGCTGTCTGCGCCGGACCAACGGCGCGGCCTGGCAGAGCGCGACCTTCCACCGGCTGCGCGAGCAGTACGGGACGGACCGCCCGTCCGCGCTCGCGGCGATGACCCGGCGCTACATGGAGCACATGCGCGGCGGCGAGCCGGTGCACACCTGGCCGGTGGGGTAGGCCCCGCCCCCGGATCCTCCCCCGATCCACCCCGGGGCCCGCGCGGCGGGCTGTGGAAGGATGACCGCTCCGGTCCGCCGTCGTCGTCCGCCGGTGGCCGGAGCACCGTCCGCCCGCCGCCGTCCGCGCTGGAGCACCCCCGTGACGACCGTTCCGACCGCACCGGAGACCGCGAAGCCGACCCGTCGGCTGCTCGGTGTGGAACTGCTGACCGTCCTCGGCCTCTCGCTCGGGGCGAGCGGTGTCGGCGCGCTGATCAGCTTCACCGGCTCACTCACCGAGACCCTGAAGCTCGGCCAGCAGGTGGCCACCCTGAACGGCTCGCGCGCGCCCGGACGGCCCTGGCTCGACCTGGTCTGGCAGCTCTACTACATCGGCCGCGGGCTGATGCCGGTCGTGCTGGTCGGCTACCTGCTGGTCCGCGAGGGCGTGTCGCTGCGGGTGCTGGGCTTCGACCTCGGGCAGAAGCTGCGCGACCTCGGCCGGGGCGCGGCCGTGGCGGCGGCGATCGGCGGCTCCGGGCTGGTGCTCTACCTGGGCTCGCAGGCGGCCGGCTACAACCTGACGGTCGCGCCGTCCGGGCTGCCGGACGTCTGGTGGCGGATCCCGGTGCTGGTCCTCTCGGCCTGGCAGAACGCGATCCTGGAGGAGGTCGTCGTCCTCGGCTACCTGCTGCGCCGGGTCACGCAGCTGGGCTGGACGTGGCCGGCCGCGCTGGCGGCGAGTTCGCTGCTGCGCGGTTCGTACCACCTGTACCAGGGGGTCGGCGGGCTGGTCGGGAACATCGTGATGGGTGTGGTGTTCTGCCTGCTGTACCGGCGTTGGGGGCGGGTGATGCCGCTGGTGGTGGCGCACGCGCTGATCGACACGGTGGCGTTCGTCGGGTACGCGCTGCTGGCCGGGCACGTCGGTTGGCTGCCCACCGGCTGACCGGGGAGGACACCGCGGGGCCGCGACTGTCAGCCGGCCGCCCGGCGCTTGACCGGGGACGTCGCGCCGGGTCGCGGCGGGCGGGACAGCAGCCGGTCCACGTGGCGCCGTTCGAGCCCCTCGCCGGGGTCGATCGGCAGCAGCACCCGGTCGCGCCGCCAGAGCGAGCCGCGGACCAGACGGGGCGGGATGACGTCGTCGATCCAGGCGAAGGGGCGGCCCGCCGCGTAGCGCAGCAGGGGCGCCCACTTCCGGGCGGAGAACATTTCCATCAGCGGGACACGCGGGTCGCCGGGCTGCGGGACGTAGCCGGTGAAGCGGACGAAGGGCAGCTCGGGCAGGCCGATCGCCGGGGAGATGTGGGTATTGGCGTGTTCTTCCCAGGAGGACGGGTCGACCTTGCACCTCCAGGATGCAGGCCCGTTCCGCTGACTGGAGAGTGGAACCATGGCCCGCAAGCCTGCCGGAATCGTGCGCTACGTCGATCTGCTTCTTAGGAAGTCGCAGGTCGTCAGGCATACCGCTGCCCGGGACATCCTGTCTCTGAAGGCGCAGGAGACGCGGGGGCGGGCGTGGGCCAAGCGGAACGGATACGTTATCCGGCGGATCTTCCGCGAGAACCTTTCGGCCTACAAGAAGGGGGTGAAGCGTCCCGAGTTCGAGGCGGCGGTGCACGCGCTGCTCGAAGGTGACTCGGATTGCCTGTGGGTGTACGACTCCTCGCGGTACAGCCGCCAGGGTGCGGGCGACGTGCTCAAGATCCTGGACGTGCCGGGCAAGCGCCTCGTGTTCGACCTGGACCGGTTGGACACCGACGTCGAAGCCGACCGCTCGCGCATCATCGGCAAGGCGGAGGACGCCCGCGAGTACAGCCGGGTCCTGTCGGAGAAGGTCAGGGAAACCAAAGCGACGCAGCGCGACGAGGGCAAATGGCTGGCGATGCCGCCTCTGGGGCTGAAGGTCACCAAGAAGCGCAAGCTCAAGCACGGCAAGCTGTGGCCGATGATCGAGCGCATCCACCGGGAGGCCGCGGAGGGCCTGTCGAACCGGAAGATCGCGCTGGGGCTGACCGCCGACGGCTTCCGGGCGACGCGGGGCGGCCCGGTGCGGTCGAACACGGTGGGGAAGATTTTGCGTAACCCGGTCTACCTCGGATGGCAGGTGGTGACCGTGAACGGCCACCACCAGCTCTACCTGAATGCCAAGGGCAAGCCGGTGCGGGTGTTCGCCAAGGGTGTGGAGACCATCCCGCAGGAGGTCTGGGACAAGCACCGGAAGATCGCGGCCAAGATCGACCGGCGCAAGAACCTGCCGACCGTGAAGGAACAGGAAGAGAAGCCGGTCGAGCGCTCCCCGGCCTCGGGACTGATGTACTGCGATGGCGGGGGCCGCGACCCGAAGAAGCACCACAACGCCACGATCCACGGAAGCTCGTTCCGCTGCGGCCCGCTCAACCTCGGCTTGACGACCTGCCCCGACCCGGTGAGCGGAATGCGGACCACGGTGGAACGCGTCCTCGCGGAGGAGTGGCGCAAGAAGGTGACCACAAGCAGCCCGCTGGACCCCGTGATGATGGCCGTCGCGGAGAACTGGGTGGCGCTGGCGAACCCGGAGGAGAGCCAGAAGGAGAGCGACGCCCGGGGACAGATCAAGCTGGCGGAGGAAGCCGTCGCCAAGCTCGACCGGCTCAACGCGGGCGGCGCGTACACCGGCCGCGACGGCGAGGCAACGTTCATCAAGCTGCGCCGCTCGGCGGTGGAGGACGTGGAGAGCGCACGCGAGGAGTGGCAGGCGGTGGCCAAGCCGATGGCGGACATCTCGGTCCTGCGAGACCCCGAGCGCTGCCTGAAGCTGTGGGAGTCCGGGGACGCTCACTACCGGGGCCAGCTTCTTCGGCTGGCGATCGAGCGGGTGTACCTGAAGAAGGCCCCTTACCAGGGGGCGCGGCTGAAGGCGGACCGGCTGGTGATCGTGTGGAAGAAGCCGCGTGGGTGGGAGCCGCCGAAGAAGAAGGAGAAGGAGGAGACGCCCGGAGCGGGCGAGTCCTGAAACGTAGAAAAGGCCCCCGGTCAGCACTGTGCGAGCAGTGCCGGCCGGGGGCCTTGGTGTGTCAGGAGACGAGGGTTTGAAGGATGGCGAGGGCCAGCCTGCGGGTGCGGCCGATGTCGGCCAGGAGGGGTACTGCCTTGGCGGGGACGCGCGGGGAGTCCAGCAGGGCTCGGGCTTCGGCGGTGCTGACGTACTGGGTCAGCAGATACTCGCCGTTTCGCCGGTCGGCTTGGAGCACACTGAGAACCACCTCGGCGATCACCCAGCATTCGGGCTCGCTCATATGCCTATCAAACCATCCGGAAGGTCACCATCCGGTGCTTTCGATGGCACTGACGAGGTCCAGCGCCACGTGCTCCGGAAGAGGGACGACCGTGCGGGTGATCTGACTTGGCGCGTGGTGCTCGGTCTCGATCACGATGACGCGCACCCCCGCCGGGGTCCGGGCCTCGTAGGCGCGGGCGGCGTGGTGGACGACGGCGTGGACCACGGGGAGGCTCACGCTGCTCCCTTCAGCAGGTAGTTCGCCATGGCGATCTTGGAGGCGACTCCGGCGTCCGGGCCGAGCAGTTCGGAAGCGCGCAGGAACGCGCGCTCGCGCTCGGCGGTGCCGGGCTGCGGGAGCATCGTGTCGGCGAAGGTCGGCGGCTGTGGGGCGGGGTAGGTGGGCGGGGCGGGCGGG
>NZ_LGDO01000131.1:0-11453 GCF_001279805.1 Streptomyces sp. XY431 | reverse complement strand
CTGCCAGTCGTCGCCGCTCCAGCCCTCGGGGAAGGCTGCGGTGACCGACGCGAAGAACTGGCCGTTCTGCCACCGCCCGATGGTGCTCGTGCGGTAGTCGGGCTCATGTCTGATCGGGATGACCTCGGGAACGCTCATGGGCGGAACCATAGGCGCTACCTGGGACAACAGGCGGTGACAGCCTTGCCGCCTGTCCGCGCTGAATGAGATCTCAAACGCGGTCTCAGACCGCGTTTGAGATCTGCCGTGTCCCGTTGCTGAGGCGTTCGTTGAGCTCCCTGTGAGCGGTGTTGGGGGTGGATGTCCCTCGGACCTGACGGATGAGCAGTGGGCGCTGGTCGAGCCGTTGCTCCCGCGGGCGCGAACGGGCCCGAAGGGTGGCCGGCGGGAGAAGCATCCGCGGCGGCGAATCGTGGACGCGATCTTCTACGTGGTACGGACCGGGTGTGCTTGGCGGCAGCTGCCGAAGGACTTTCCACCCTGGCCGACGGTGTACTGGTACTTCACCTGGTGGCACGACGACGGCACCGTCGAGCGCATCCACGACGGCCTGCGCCGCCAGGTACGCGAGGCCGACGGCCGCAATGCCGAGCCGAGCGCGGGACTGATCGACTCGCAGTCGGTCCGCACCGCTGACACCGTGCCCGCGTCGACCAGGGGATTCGACGCCGGCAAGAAGGTCAAAGGCCGCAAGCGGTTCCTGGTCACCGACACCCTCGGCCTGCTGGTGGCCGTCCACGTGGTTGCCGCGAGCGTCCAGGACCGAGACGGCGGTCGCCGCCCGCTTCTGTGGGCCCGGCTCGACCACCCGCGGATTTCGAGACAGCTCGCGGAAGACCGTCCGGATCCCCCGGCCGGCCCGATCCCGGACACGACGAGTGGTCACCCACCGCAGGGATGCCGAGTGCTGTCCGCAGCTGCCTCCCGGCCACTGCCCCAGGGCGCCCCGGCCCGTGACAGAACCTGGCCCTCCAGGCCGCTGTCGTCCTGCCGACCGCCCAGGAACCGCTGCGCGACCTGACGGGCGCCACCTTCGGGCAACGACGACCGGCGGGCCGGTTCCCGGACAGCAAGCGCGGCCTCCGGCACACCCCGCTGACGCGCCGGGACGGCACACGGCTCCACACCGACACCCCCCGGGGGCGACCTCGACCGCATCCGGCGCAAGCCGGACGTTCCCGTCGGCCCCGGCGTGCCCGAACAGGACACCCGGACCGCAATGCCCGCCGCTGCACGGTCGATGGCGTCCTGCGGAGCAGGCGCACGCCGGACCCGGTGACGGTGCGGGCCTGCCCGCCGATCCGGCGGCGACCGACGGTGTTCCGGCTCGCGGCGGCCGCCGCGTCGGCGCCGGTGACGGTCCCGCAGGAACGACCCGGCCGGAGCGCGGCGGGGACGGTGGAAATCGGGTGCCGGGGGTCCCGTGCGTGGCAGACCGGAAAGGGGGCACACGGCTGCCGGGCGCGCCGGGCGCTCCGGACAGGGGAGGCGTCATGGTGGCCACCGCACGGGAGTTCCGGTCCAGTGGGGAGGTGCCGACCGGTCCGTTCCTGCGCGCCGCCGGGCGGGCCGGTTTCACAGCCCGCGGAGTCGTCTACGTCGTGATCGGCTACCTCGCCCTGCGGATCGCGACGGACGGCCGGGGCCCGGACGAGGCCGACCGTGAAGGGCACTGCGCCAGATCGCGGCCCGGCCCGGCGGCACGCTCCTCCTGTGGCTGCTCGTCCTCGGCTTCGCGTGCATGACGCTCTGGCGCGCCGCCGCCGCAATGTCGTACGACGAGCACGGCGGCGGTCGGCGCAAGCCGGGCAAGCGGTTGCTGGACGCCGGGCGGGCGGTGTTCTACGCGTCGCTCTGCCGGGGCACCGCCGTCTTCGCCTCCGGTGCCGCAGGCGGGTCGAACAGCGACCGCGCCTCCAAGGACCGGACGGCCGACGCGCTCGCCCTGCCGGGTGGCCGCCTGCTGGTGGGCGCAGCCGGCCTGGCACTGGTCGGCGTGGGTGTGGGCATCGCCGTGCGCGCCGCCCTGCGGACCTTCCTGCGCCGACCGGACACCGTCTCGATGGGCCGGCGCGCCCGTACCGCGGTCACCGCAATCGGGGTCGCCGGCAACGCGGCGCGCGGCGTGGTGTTCGCGGGCGTGGGGCTCTTCGCCGGCACGGCGGCGGCCCGCTACGACCCCGGGCGGGCGAGAGGCATCGACGACACCCTCCGGTCCTTCGCGCACACCCCGGCCGGCCCGTGGCTGCTCGCCGCCGTGGCGGTCGGACTGCAGCTGTTCGGCGTCTTCTCGTTCGTCTGCGCACACCGACGGCGCTTCTGACCCGAAGAACACCTCCCCCACCGCATCCGGTACCGCCGGCCCTGCGCCGCGCGGCCACGGTCACCGTGCAGTGGCCTGGCCCCTGTGCCGTCCGCCGACCGGCCCCGCCCGCTGACGGTCCGACAGTCTCCAGGATCGCGATGCCACGACAAGCGGCTCATTGCTCGTCCTTGGGGCCCTGGACGTCGACAGGCTGCGTGCCGTCGAAGGTCACCAGGATCCCGAAGGGGTCCGCCAGTCGGAACCTGCTCTCCGTGAACCGGATCGCCCACGTTCGGTCGGCCCACACCACCACTTCGGGACCTGCCAACGGCAACTCCGGAAGATCCAGCCAGCTCAGTTCCTCGGGTGTGAGCTCGAAGTGCCGCTCCCTGAGCCGGGTCCGGCAGTACCGCACGGCTCGGTCGACGAAGACGTCGAAATTGCCCACAACGTCGAGAACGAGTTGGAGGGCGACCTCTTCAGGCGGCGCGGCCGGCTCGATCACCAGACTGACAACCGCCGCGTTACCACCCGCCGGCCCCGGGAAGCAGCCGGTCCAGCAGGCCAAGGACGCAGGGCTCTCCGTCCGTTCCAACGCGAGCCCAGCGATACGCAGCGTTGCAGGCAGGTCCACATCAGTGTCCGCGGTACTTGGAATTCCGCCGTCGTCCGACATCGGTTCAGCATATGCGAAGCCCCCTCACGCCGATCAGCCCGACAGCCGAGCCGCGCAGCGACCGCGCGACCGGCTCCGGGGCCGTGCCGTCGAGGTCGTGCCGGAGCCTCCGCGGGAGGAGTGCCGGCCGTTCTGCGGGCGGTGGTCGGCCGGCTTCCTCGGACTGTCGCTGCGGCGCCGCACTGCTGCCGCCCGGTGTGCACGCCGAGCAGTCGGAGGACGTCGGCGCGGCCGGAGCCGCCTCACCCGCCCCGGCCGCGCGCGGGCCGTACGCCGGATCAGGCCAGGCGGTCCGGAATCGGGGCGAGCGCGTAGTTCTCCCGGACGAACGAGTCCATCTGGTGCTGGTCACCGGAGAGGTTCACCACCCGGTCGACCTTGCCCGCCGCGTCGAAGTGCCAGACCGGCGCCCAGGTGGTGTCGACCTTCCCGGTGCCCTCGATGGTCCAGCCCCGGTGAATGTCGACCACGTACTCGTCGTTGACGCCGAAGAAGATCGGCTCCGCCTTGAAGCCGGACTTTCCCAGCTGGTCGAGGAAGGCCCGCACCTCGGCCACCCCGCGCTTGGTAGCGGAGAGCGGGTGGCGCCCCGGGATGGTCCACTCGGTCCCCTCGGCCAGCACCGCGCTCATCGCGTCGACGTCACCCGCGCCGTAGGCCGCGAAGAAGGCCTCGATCGCAGCAACCTTCGGGTCCTTCGTCCCACTCATGGGTCCCCCTCGAATCCTCGTGCACCGATGCCCCTGATCGGTGCCGCGGAGATCCTGCTCGAAGCAGATGCCCGACGCCAATGCGGTCCCGGTATGCGGGACGGATTCCGGTGGGTGGCGCAACGGTCGCGGAACCCCTTCGATCGGAGGGGTCCTGACCGACTGTCGTGCATCGGAGGCCTGTCCGGCCCGTCGGAAAGGGACGTGGAGCGTGCGCCACGTCGACACATCGCCGGAATCCGGGGCCGAGGGCGGTCCCGGAGGCCCACCGGGCGCGCATGGCCCGGTCGTAGACGACGAGGTTGCCGTCGGACTGCATGACGACCCTGCCCGGCGCGGTGTTGGCGGTCGTGGTGTTCCAGACCGCGTGGCCGCCCTCGTCGTACTGCACGAGGTTGCCGTCGTTCTGGTGGACGAGCCGCTCGTCGCCGTTGCCGGAGACCAGCGAGTCGCCGGGGAGCAGGCAGTTGCGCCAGTCCATGTGGTCCCAGCCGCGCGGGTTGCGCACGCAGTCCCACTCCCGGTCGACGTCGGCCGACGCGCTGGTGGCGGTGCCGAGGCCGATGACACCGGCCAGGGCGGTCGCGGCAGTTACGAGTGCGACGAGCCGCTTGGGGGGCCTACCAGTCTCAACCCCCAACCTTCCCACCGGCCGCTGACGGGCATCCCTTCCAGGGAAATCCTCGTCGGGCGACCTGGGAACGTAAGGGCTAGCGTGGAAATGGTGAACGTAGGTACCTGACATTTCGCCGCCCGCGGCAACTGTTGATCCGTGCATCCGGGAGGGGTCGCCGTGGAGCGCCGGCACAACCACAAGGAGATGGTGGGAATGTCGCACCAGTTCCCGGGTGCGGACAAGGGGTCCCCCGAGCTTGACGTGAGGGACGCGGAGCCCGTTCGGATACCCGACGGACTGGCCGGTGAGTTGTCTGCTCGCCCTGAACACACCGGCCGCAAGCACAAGCTCTACCCGGACATTCCGCTCGTTCTCGACGGAGAAGTGGTGGAGGACCTTGAACGCATGAACGCGGAAGTGACGCGGCCCTTGTTCATGACGCGTCTGATCCACAACTCGTCCCTGGCTCTGGGGGCCTTCACCGACCGCGAAGCGATGCTGTCGGAGGCGCGCCGTATGTACACCGACGCCGAGAAAGGGGCGCTGGAGGCGGCCCTCGAGGCGACCTGTACGCAGCCACCGGACGCCTTGCCCACACAGGTCTGTTTCTTCGAGGACATCGATGAGCAAGGCGACGTGAAGTGTGTGGGGGCGGGGCTGGGATATCCGGACCTGAGCAAAGTGCACAGAGGTTTTCTGGGCGCAGGGGATTGGATTTTCGTCATCTCCTCCTTGAGCAGGTGCCGGTTCGATGTGTCACTGTTCGATCTCCTCGAATGGCACGGGGACGAGTTCTTCCAACCCAAGGGATGCAATACTCCCGATCTCGGGCGCTTCCGCTGGAACGACCTGGCGGTGTCCATCGCGAATTGGGGGACGTGACCCGCCGCCCGATGCCAACGGCGGAGTGCGCCAATCCGCCGGGGGCAGCGGAACCGACGCCCGTCCTGGAGGCGCACCACGCCGGCGCGGCCCAGCGCCAGCGGCGGCCTGGCGTTGTTAGGGACGACGTCGCCCACCTCGGGCGCCTCCGCCCTCTCCGATCATCCTCGGTCGCCCTTGGTCGATCCAGCCGGCTATACCCAGGACCCGTACGCCGGACGGTGCGGTGACGACTCCCAGGTCGGCAGAGGTTGACTCATCCGCTGATTCAACCAGGTACGGATCGGCTGACTCCCCGCCCCGGCAGTACGCAGCGCGCCACCGAAGCCGAAGTCACAAACCCCGGTGCTCCGTCAAACTCGGTACGCCCCGTGTACGAGCCGGCGGGTGCGAAAGCCTGCGGTTGTGAAGGCCTCGATGGTGACGGGGCGTTGGTGCAGCGGGACTCCGGGCAGATGGGGTGGCCACGGGGTCGGTCGGCCGAACGCGGTGATGCTGTCGAGGCCGTCGGGCCGTTCCCGGACGGCTGCACGAGGACGGCCGCGGCTGCGGGGGCCTCGCGGCAGTGCAGCCACGCCACTTCGCCGACGCGGGGCCCGCAGGCGTGGGGGCGGCGCAGCGCCATCGCGCCCAGTACCTGTCCGGAGCCGTCGTGGGCCACAAGGGCGCACGACTGCCCCTCGTGTGTCCCGCCGATGCGCGGGAGCGGGCGCTGCGCGGGGAGTTCGGCCCGCCCCGTCGAGGGCGCCTTCGGCGTCGCCGGGTCGCTTCGCGCAGCGGCCCGACGACGTTGCTGCCGGTCGTGATCGGCGATGCCACGATCTAGGCCGGGACCGGTCCGACGTCGACGCCCGAGATCCGGCCGAGTTCGTCGAAGGAGACCACCGCGGTGCCGCCGCCGGGCAGCTGCGCGGTAGTCCGGTCGGCTTCCTCCCGTACCTGGACCCCGTGCAGGGCGAACCAGCCTTCGACCACCCGCCGCGGCGAGCGGGCGAAGAGCTGCGCACCGGTGAGCAGGTGGCGCGGCATGGCGACCGGGTCGAACCCTGCCGGCCGGAGCTGCGGGTCCTGCGGCACGAAGTAGACCCGGCTCCCGGGGCCGGCTTCCTGGCCGAGGTAGCCGGGTGCACCGAGCACCGCCGCGCCGAGGAAGGCCAGCGCCTCCGCGGCATGGCGCGGATCGATGAAGCCGGCCAGGTCCACGCCCTCCTGCACCAGCTCGGCGACGCCGTGTCGGCGGCCGAACTCGGCGATCCGCTCACCGGCCGCGACCACCGCGCCGCCGCGCAGCCCAGGGTTGGCCCAGCCCCACAGCCAGGTCTGCTCGTCCGTGTCGTAGCTGCCCAGCAGCCCGACCCGCAGGGTCCGGCCGCCGGACTCGTAGCGGCACTCGTCGAGGTCCGCGCTCCACGGGCCGCCCGGGACGGCCTGGCCGATCAGTTCGAGCTGCTGGGCGCCCCACGCCGCGTGGTACTCGGCGGCGTCCAGAAAGGCGTCGGAGAAAGCAGTGATCATCCGGGCAGCCTAGGGGACGTCGGCTGCGGGCCCGGAGCAGGGCCCTGACCTGAGGTAGTCCCGGGATCAACCCAGGTCAACAGCCACCAGCGACAGGCCCGGCCAGGCAGGCCCTGGGAACGGTCTGGCTGACGGGCAACCCCGGGGATGTGACGTCTCCCCAGGTCAACCGCCCGTAGGTGGGGAATCGAGCAGAGCAGTTCTGTGTCGCGCGCCTGGGCCAGGGTGCTCCACTGCTGGCCGCAGAAGCGCCACCAGATCGGCGGCGCCGAAGCGGCGCAGCGGCGGCATGGTGGTGGCCACCACCGGGAGGGCGGGGTGCGGCTGCGCGGTCATGATGCCGTCCTCCCAGTGGGCGGGTGCGTGCCAGGCGTGCCGGGAGGCGCGGACACGGCGCAGCAGTCGCTCGCGGTCGGCTTTCGCCTTGGCCTTCTTCTGCTCCGCAGTGCGCGGTGGGGCGCCGGGTCGGCGGGTGCGCTTGCGGCCGGCCTCGAGAACGAGCGCGACCGGGGGCAGCCCTTCGCGGCCGGTGGCCGGGTGGCGGTCCACAGGCGCAGGTCGTGGGCGCGGGCGCCAGGACGGTGGAGCGAGGTCTCGAAGGCGCGCTTGGTGGCGCCCTTCGCGGGGAGCCGGCACCAGGTGCGGTGGGTGGCGAGCTTGGCCACGAGGGTGCCGGCGCCCTCGTTGTCCCGGTCGACCTCCACCAGGAGCACCGGCACGTCCGTGCCGGGGTCGGTGAGGACCAGATCGGCGAAGAGCGAGCGGCGGCCGGGCAGCTTGTGCTCGACCTCGGTGGAGAACGCGGCGCGGGCTCTGTGCGGACGGCAGCTGCGCGATTTCGGCGTCGACCACCGTCCGATCGAGGCGATCGTGAAGGACGCCCGCGCGGAGGTGAATGCCTCCTTGTCAGGTACGAAGGAGACCGGGTGTCGGCCACCCGCCAGATCGCCCTGCGCGCCGCCTACTACCTCACCTGCGGCGGGTGGAAGCGCCCTGCTGGAGCGCAGCGACCTCCCGGGCAGCGGGCCCACCGCTCATGCGCGAGGAGAGGCGGACCTTCTTGTCGTGGGCCGAGCGTTGCAGGTGTGTGTTTTGGCACCCGGTGCAGGGCGACCCGCTGGCGGTCCGCCTGCGGTGCGGAGCCCGAGCCGGACCGCATTGCGCTCGGCCCGGAGCAGGGCGCCGTACAGCTCGCCGGCGGCGGGCATCGAGTCGGCTCCACCGTGCTGCTCGTGCGGGTCGCGGAGATCGGCCACCAGGTCGGCGGGGCGCTTGCGGTCCGGCCGGAGCGGAGACCTGGGCAGGGGCGCGCAGTGGCCTTCGCTCCGGTGGTGGTGCGGGGGCGCTGGCGGGTCACGGCCACCGTCCTCGCCGATCCGACGGCGTGCGGCTCAGGAGTCCGCCTCGGTGCGGAGGTGGCCGAGCAGCTCCCGGGCTGCGGTCTGCGCATCCGCGCAGTTGCGGTGGCCACCGTAGGGAACCGGGGTGCCGCGCACGGCCTCCAGCTGGGCGCTGATGGGCTCGCCCGGGTCGAGCGGGACGAATGCGACGGGTTCGTCCGTGATGGGCCGCCCCTGCGCGTCGAGGAGGAACAGCCAGGTTCCGGCCGGTCCGTTGACGGCGGCAGCCGACACGTCACCGAGGCCCGTGGTGAGCCGGTGTGCCAGGTCGGCGGTACGAGGGTCGAGGACGGTGGCGCCGCGCGGCAACCGGCGAGGCCGAGCGGGCCGGCGCGGACGGCGAGATCTCCTGGTGGGTGGTGGACGAGCCGGTGGACAGCGAGGTCGAGCAGGCCCTCGACGAACTGGTGCCGCGGTGGATCGCCGCCGACCGGCCGTTCCGGCGGCCGCGCTTCCCCGGCCGCGAGACCTCCTGGTCGGACTGGCCCGCCCCGCCGGAGCACCCCGACGCGTGAGCAGCCCCTGTCGTCGTGCGCCGGGGGCGGCAGTGGCCGCCCCCGGCGCACCGGTCACCGCAGCGCGTCGCCACCACGCACACCGGGTGCGGCCGGGTCGGCGCGGTGCCCGGTTCGGCACCGCCCGGTCGTGGCCGGGCGGGTCGCCGGGGTCAGAGCCAGCCGTGTTGGGCGGCTTTGATGCCGGCTTCGAAGCGGCTGGTGGCGTTGAGGCGTTCCATGATGGAGGCCATGTGGCGGCCGACGGTGCGGGAGGAGATGCCGAGGCGTTGGCCGGCGGTGTCGTCGGTGAGGCCGGTGCCGAGCAGGCGCAGGAGGTCGCGTTCGGTGGGGGTGAGTCCGGTGGCGGGGTCCTCGGGAGTGGCGGCGCCGAGGGGGACGGCGGTGTTCCAGGCCTGTTCGTAGAGGTCGAGGAGGGCGTTGAGGATGCCGGGCTCGGTGATGTGCAGGGCGCCTTTGCGGGTGTCGTCGGGGTCGATGGGGACGAGGGCCTGGGTGCGGTCGACGATGACGACGCGCTGGGGGACGGTGGGGGCGGTGCGCACTTCGCCGCCCTGGCCGAGCAGCCAGTGGGCGTAGTGGGCGGCGTGCGGCTGGTGGCGGTTGGAGTCCTGGTAGAGGGTGCGGATGCTCACGCCGCGGGCGAGTGCCTGGGCGTCGGCCGGGCGGGAGGCGGCGAGGTCCTCGGGGCGTTGGGTGCCGGGCTGGCTGCTGAGGACTTCGCGGGTGGCGGTGCGGCCCATGCGCTCCAGGCGGCCGTGGATGGCGTCGAGGCCGAGGAGGCGTTCGCCGTGGGCGGTGTGGTGTTCGGCGCGGTCGGCGACCATGCGGGTCACGGCGGCGCGGGAGGTGGCGAGGGCGGCCTGGCGGGCGGCGAGGTCGGCTTCCTGGCGGGCGACCATGTCGGCGAGGCCGATGGCGGGGTCGACGGCGCGCATCCTGCCGGGGTGTTCGGCGGAGGCGCGGATCAGCATGAGGGTGCCGAGTTCGTCCAGGGCGTCGTGGAACTGGCCGGGGGTGAGGCCACTGCGAGCGGCGAGGGTGTCGATGTCGTCGGCAGGACCGTCGAGCATGGCCCGGTAGACCTGGCAGGCAGTGGACGAGAGGCCGAGTGCCTCCAACATGGTTCCCCCCGGAAACGTGTGGCGGACATGCACGACGGTGCACGAACGTGACTGATGATTTCAGCGGGGCGCAGTTGCACACAAGGGCCGACCTGTCCCGCCTGCGGCGGCTTTCACCGGTTTGACCAGCGGATTCCCCTCTGTGTCACCTACTGGGGGACCGGCCGCGCCCCAGGTCCTGACATGTCTACGGCGGACTGTCCGATGTCGGACAGTCCGGTTGGCGACAGCCGGTTCGCCTTCCGGTGGGCCCCGTGGCAGGCCAAGCTGGTGATCGCCGCCGGAGAAACCGACCGGACGGCGAACCGGAACGAGCGTCAACCGCGGGACGCCGAACCGGAACTCCCGTGTCCAACCGAGTCGTTCAGGAGAATCACCGATATGCGCAGCCACCTGGTCAAGGTCGTCGCGGTCACCGCCCTCGCCCTCACCGCCCTGTTCGCGGCCCCGGCCGTCCTCGTCCCCTCCGCCTCCGGACCCGCCGCCGCTGCCCCCTCCCCCTCCCCGAGCGGCACCGTGCCCGGCACCGGCGACAGCCTCGGCTGGGGCTGACCCCCCTTGGACGTTGTCCACGCCAGCCTGAGGCGCAGGGACCGCGGTGCGGTCGCGTCGCAGGAAGCGAGCGAGGTCGTCGGCATCCTGTGGGCCCACGCCCGGCCCGGTGACGCGCTCCAGCACATCACCGCCCGCCCCCAGGACGACCGGGTGGACCTGCTGCTCTACCTCCTCACCCGCCGCACTGCCGACGGCCCGTCGGACCCCGTCGCCTCCGCGCACACCCTGATCGCCCGGGGCCACCGCGCCTCGCCGCTGCTGTCCCGCCGCTACCACCCGCCGGCGCCGGAGACCTGCTGATCGTCCGTCATCAGCCCGCCGGGCCGCCGGCGGGGCCTTCGCCCCGGCTTTTCGACACCGACCGCTGTTCCTGCAGGACAGCCGTCCGCCGACACCCGCCGGGCCGCCCCGCGCGCCCGCCGTGCCGCGTCACCACCCGAACCCGACCCAAGGAGATTCCGCATGCCTTCCTCCCTCCGCTCCAGGCTCGTCCGGCTCACCCTGGCCGCCGCCGTCGCCGCCTCCGGCGCGATCGCCACCACCGCGGTCACCGTCGCCACCGCCACCACCGCCCAGGCGGCGTCCTCGGTGGGCGGCCAGATCACCCGCAGCGAGGTACTCGCCCGTGCCAACGACTGGTACAACCGCAATGTCCAGTACGACCAGGATGCCTCGGCCGCCGACGTCGGCGGCCGCTACTACCGCACCGACTGCTCCGGGTTCGTCTCGATGGCCTGGCACCTGGCCTCCAGCGAGAACACCGACAGCATCGACGTGCGGTCGCTGACCACCCGCGTCGCGCTGACCGACCTCCAGCCCGGCGACGCCCTCGACAACGACCCCCACGACGGCAACATCCTCGGCTCGGGCCACATCGTCCTGTTCGACCGCTGGATAGACAGGTCCGCCGGCACCTTCGCCTACATCGCCGAGTCCAGCAAGGCCAACGACATGCAGAAGGGCACCGCCTCCATCTACGGCGGCGACATCGGCGGCCACCCGGCCAGCGGCTACTTCGGTCTCCGCTACAACAACATCACCGGCGCAAGCGCCTCCGCCGGTACGGAGTCGGGTGGTGCGGGGCGGGTGCGGTGGGCGGACTTCGACGGCGACGGGCGCGCGGACTACGTCGTTCTCAACGACAACGGTTCGGTG
>NZ_LGDO01000130.1:0-11513 GCF_001279805.1 Streptomyces sp. XY431 | reverse complement strand
ACCCGTCGACTCGGCCCGGCCGGGTTCCGTTCGGCCGCCTTTCTGCCTGAAGGGGCAACCGGGCTGCCCGCCCCGGCCGTGAACGCCCGGCGGGCACACTGCTGGACCATTGGCGCGACCTGCACCGGCAACGCCGACGACCATGCGTCGCCGCCGGGAGGGCCTCGACCGAACCTGGGCCAGTCCCGGGACGGCGTTGGACAGGATCCTCTCCCCTCGCCGGCCGAGGACCCGGTCCGCCGCGGCTCGCATCTGCGGTGGCCGCCGGTACAGCAGTGCGGTGCGCCGGGACCGAGGAGGTCTCGGCACACCGCATCGCCGACGAACGGTCTCAGCGCGGGTTGGGGCTCTTGTCCGGGTGCAGGCAGTCCCACGTCTTCGGGCCGACTACGCCGTCAACGGGGATCGCGCACCGCCTCTGCAGGGTCCGGACCACGTCACGGGTAGTGGCGCCGTAGATGCCGTCCTCGGCGATCCCGTAGCCGTAGATGTTGATCAGGCATTGCGCGTGTGTGACGGCCGGGCCGGTGTCGGTGTAGTAGAGGTTCGGGTGGGCCCCGCTGTAGGGACAGGCGGATTCCGCGAGCACCGCGACCGACGCGAGTCGGGGAGCGACGACCGTCGGGGCGGTGGTGGCGGATGTTGCGGAAGCACCTGGAGCTGTGGCGGTGAACCCCGCCAGAGCCGCTGCCCCCGCGATGGCGCACGCGGCGATCCTTCCGTGCAGTTTCATTGCCTTCTCCTTCTCAGGACTGGATGCTGAGCCCGCGTGCCTTCCGCGGGAGGGTCTCGGCGGCGCACCGGCAGTTGCTGTCAGCACATGCGCCGATGCCCGCATGCGAGCGGCCTCCTGATGACGCAGGCGCCGCTGTGGGTCGAGGATGTGCGCGCCGCCGCCGGACCGACAAGGAGAGATGCAGTTCGAGTCTGTTCGGAACGATTCCTGCCATGTTCGGGGCGGTGCTTGCCGCGTACCGAACAAGCGTGAAGGATGCCGTACCGGAGGGGAGGCCGGCGTCGCCATCAGTGGGGCGATGCCCAGGTAGTTGAGTCAATGGGAGGACGGCTCAGTGGATCCGAAGGAGCCGCCACGGCCCGAGAGGGCCAGAACCCCCGCCGAGTTCACAAAGGAACTCCGAAAGCTGCGCACCCGGTCGGAACTGACGTATCGCCAGCTGGAGAGAGTGGCTGCTGCACAGGGCACGGCACTCCCGGCGAGCACGATCGCGAGTACTCTCGGCCGCGCCACTCTCCCGCGCGCACAGTTCGTCGAGGCTTTCGCCCGTGCCTGCGGTCTCAGTGACGCGGAAGTCCATGAGTGGCTGGAGGAACGTCGCAGTATCGCCGCCCATGAGCCCAGGCAGAACGATGATGCCGCCGACGGCGTCAACCACGGCAACTCCGAGGCATCCTCCGCGGCTACGCCCGCCAAGGCGGGCCTCCCGTGGTGGCGCCGGGCGGCCGGCCTGGTCGGCGCTGCGGCAATTGGGGTTGCGGGCACACTCGTCATCAGCGACCGGTTCTACGACTCGCCGGGGCCCGCCACCGTACCGGCGGTGCCCGTGACGGGGCTGCGCATGTTGGCCGTGGGCAGTTGGGCGCAGATCCGCCCCGCTCGCACGCCGGAGCTGTGCCTCACCGAAGGAAGGGATCGCACCGGACGCTACCGGACCGCTGTCGCCGTCCAACGCCTCTGCTCGAGGACCGACCTGCCGAACGTCTTCCTCGAGCCGCTGGCCAAGGACACCGTGCAGATCCAGTGGCACCACGAGAAGTACGGCATCGGCTGCCTCACCGTCCTGACGACGGACCCGGGGCGGGATCTGCTCGAACCCCGGGACGACTGTGCCGACAACGATCGGGCGCAGCAGTTCCGCATCGAGCTGTTCGGCTCGCTCGCCGCTCCCCATTTCCGTATCCGCCCGGTCGTCACCGGCGAGTGTCTGAGCCTGCACGACCAGGACACCGAGGAAGGGGCGGAGGTCGTCCAGGGCCGCTGTTCCGGTGCCGGCGATCAGGACTTTCTGGTCGATCTGACGGTACCTCCACGAAGTGCCGCCGGAAGAGCTTGATCGGCATGGGATCCCCTGGCAAGCCGTCCCGGCCGTCCAGGGATCACGGAATGGCTCTGTCGCTGATCGAGGGGTCTTGGCTGGCTGGTCATGGTGACAGGAGGATGCGGCGGCGTAGGAGGTCGAAGGGTGAGTGTGGTGTTCAGGGCCGCGAGAACGGCGGCGTGGTCGCGTCGGATGCCGCCGGCCGGGGTGCGGAGTTCTGGTTGCCCGTCGGGGCGGACGTCGGCGAGCCAGACATCGAGGGCCAGGTGCTCGCTGGGGTTCGCGCAGGTCAGCTCGGTGGCGGCCGACGACGCGCTCGACGGCCGCCCGCCGTCGTCGAGGGGCGGTCGCCACCTACTGCGAACGCCGACAGTAGTAGCGATACGAACGGTATCTCTTGAGGCTGGGGTGTGGCTGGGTCGGTACCGGCCGGTGCGGAGAGTTCCGCGCCCTTCACTCTTGCGAGAGGACGATGACATGGCCGACATGGGCGTGGGTCCGGCGCGGCGGAGGCGGGCCGTGGTGCGCACCCCGATGGTGCTGGGTGCGTCGGCGATGCTGGCGGGTGGCTTCCCGGCGTCGGCGGCCGCCGCCGCCGAGGGTTCCCCCGGGGGCGGTGAGGGCCTCCGGGCAGAAGGAGTTCACCGCGCCGGGTAACACCGGTTTCTATGTTCCGGCGGGGGTGACGTTGCTGACGGTCTACGTGCTGGCGGCCGGCGGGCCGCCGCCCACCTGTTCCTCGCCGAACAGCGCACCCTCCCCAAAGCCCTGTCCATGGCCTGACCTTCGGCCAGGCCATGGACCTCCTCCAACACCTCGTCGCCACCTGGACCGGCACCCGCCCCATGGCAGACCTACGACACCACCTGACAAAGCACTACTAGGGTCTGTCCGGCGGATCGTCTCGGGCTGGTGCAGGCGCGCCCGGTACGGCTGAGTTGTCGTGGGCCGCAGCAGTCACGCGAACGACGGCCATCGGTCGGCGGCCCACTCCCGCCAGTCGACCCATCCGGGCGGCGGGCCGGCGCCCCTGCGGCCCTCCAGCTCCGCCGCGTCGGGTTCCTCGAAATGCGCGCGCCCGTGCAGGATGTCGGCCTCGGAGATCGGCAGCGTCTCCTCGGGGGTGGTCGCCCAGCGGTGGGCGATACGGGTGCGTTGGGTCTCCTCGTCCACCGGCAGGTAGACCATGCGGAAGCACGCCCCCTCGGCCTCCACCAGCCAGCGGATCGCCGACCGTTCGTCCCGTGACCAGCAGCCGTAGTCCACGACGACGGCGGTGCCCAGTCTGACCGCCTCCAGGGCGAGCCAGAGCATGCGCCCCTCCAGCACATCGCGCTTCCCGTCCGGCTCCGCCTCGCCGAACAGGGGAATCATCCAGTCGTCGGGCGTCAGACGCAGCGCGCCGTGCTCTGCGGCGAGCTGCCGAGCCCGTGTGGTCTTTCCGGCCCCCGGCAGGCCGACCATCAGGAACAATGTGGTCACCCCCAGATCGTGGCAGGGAAGCGAATCAGGAAGCCACCGTTTTATCCGCCCGAACACGGGCTGAGTGTCCCTTGTCGGGGGGTGTGGTGGCTGCCTCGTCCGCGCTGGCTGATCTCCTGCCTGTCGTGTCGGTGGACCGGCCGCTCCTGGTGGCGCGTCTGCTCGAGCTCGGCCGGCCACGTCCCAGGCTCGAACTGTCGCAGGAGGCATGGACCGTCCTGGCGCAGGCGGGCGGAACTGTCGCGGCGCTCTACCGGCATCTGAGGGCGACCGTTCCTGTGGGATCGACGATGCCTTCGCTGCCGACCGTCCACCGGATGGTGAAGCGGGTGCGTTGGGCGGGGTATCGGTGCAGAGCGTGAACGCCTCCTCGAACTGGTCGACGATGAACACCGCGCCCCGGTCGGTGCTCTTCGGCGCGAGCAGTTCCGTGTGGGTGCGGGCGGGGGTGCGGACCGGGGGTGAGGATGCGGATCCCGGTCGGCCGGTTCGGGCCGGGGCTCTTGCGCAGGGCCGGGACGAGACGGGTTGCCCGGTCATTGTCCACGGTGATGGAAGGGGGCTGCTGGACACCGCTGCGGCGGCGAACACTGAGGTCACGGCTGATTCGCCGGATCCCGACGGGCCGTCCGTCACCGCACCGCCGCTCCCGTTCGTGCAAGGGCGCGGCGTGCATCGGCGGGCACCCGGAAAGGCCGGCGGACCCATGAGACGGAGGAGAGAGATGAACGCTCGGCCGGCGTGCTGGCCGCCGTCGGGCTGGCGGCCGGCACGCTGCTCGGGGCCGCGGGCGTGAGCACGGCCGCGGCGGCGGAACACGACACCACGGTCCTGCCCCGCTGCTGACCGACCGCCGTACCCGGCGGCCGGGGGAAAGCTCCTCCCGGCCGCCGGCCGTTGCCGTCGGTGTGGGCGGGGCGGAGGTGTCCGTCGACGCCTGCGCCGTCGTTGTCGACCTCGGTATCGCCGTGGTTCCCGGTGCTCCGACGCTGCGGCGTGTCGTCGGGCAGTCCGGGCAGCATCGTGAGTGTCAGGGTGGCGGCTGTGGTGGTTGTGGTGGGTGGCGGTCACGTCGGTGTGTGCGGCGTTCGCGGGTGTCGGTCGACGTGTCGGCCTGGGCCGTCTGGTGGAAGTGACTGTGTGCTGGTGTTGATGCGGTGGACCGTTGCGTTCGGCGGGCCTGCTGTCGTCGTTCCGGGTGCGGTGGCCGGTCCGGGCGGCTGTCGGGTGGCCGGGGCCGGGTCGCGCCAGATGTCCATCGGAACGGCGCGGACGGCGCGTCCGTCGGTGTCGAGGATCCGGCCCATCCGTTTCACGGTGCGCAGCGACACCCGGCGTTCGGCCACTCGCAGGTCGGGGAACCTGCGGGTGAGCGCGGTCTCCAGGCGCTGGACGTCGGCGAGGGAGCGTTGCCAGACGGAGAGGAGGAGGTTGTGCGTGCCGGTGACGGACACGCACAGCCGGGTCTCGGGGAGTCCGGCGAGTTGGGGGCCGACGGTGTCGAGCCGGTCCGGGGGGAGGTCGGCCCGGAAGGTCGCGAGGACGGGTCGGCCGGCATCGCGGGCGGCGATCTCGCAGCGGAAGCGGATCGCGTCGGAGGCGGCCAGTCGGTCGAGGCGGCGGCGCAGCGTGGACGGGCTCAGCCCGGTGGCGGCGGCCAGGGCGGCCTGGTCGAGGCGGCCGTCGACGCCCAGTCTGATGAGCAGTTCCCGGTCCTCTTCGCGGACTTCGGCCCGCACTGCGGACGGTTTCCCGTTGCCCGCCGGCTGGTTGTCGTGCAGTTCCCCGCGCTGAGCCGGGTCCAGCGAGTCCAGTCGCCAGCGGATCCCTTCGGCGTAGAAGCCGGTGGTGAGGTGGACGCGGACGGCGTCGACCCCGGGGAGGCGGGCGAGGCGTTGGGTGGTGTAGCGGGAGAGTGCCGCCAGGTCGGTGAAGGCCGCGGTGACGGCGAGGTCGCAGCCCTGGGAGAAGTGCTCGATGCTCATCACGTGCGGGTCCTCGGCCAGTTCGTCGGCGATCCGTGCGGTCCGGTCGGGGGCGCAGTCGAGGTCGAGGTGGGCGACGCAGCCGCGGTCCTCGGGGTGCGGCAGGCCGTAGGCGGTCACCCAGGCGATCCCGGCCTCCGAGAGCCGCTGCCAGCGGCGGGCCGCGGTGACAGGGCTGATCCCGAGGGTCTGGCCGAGCAGCGACCAGGGTGCCCGGGGCCGCAGCTGCAGCGCGTTCACCAGGGCGAGGTCGAGCTCGTCGACCGTCACCTCCGTGCCGGTCACCGTCGGCTTCCGGTCGATTCGTTCATGGGAGGGCCTTCTCGTGGTGTGATCCTGCGAAACGCGGGAGACTCCCGCCGCGAGGCCCAGAATCACGGAACGAGTCCGCTCCGCACAACTTCCCGCCGCACGCGGGTCCGATGGAGGTACCTGTGTCCCTGCACGACGACGCCCTCGCACTGGCCCCGGATCTGGTCCGGCTGCGCCAGGACCTGCACCGCTTCCCCGAGTTGGGCCTCGACCTGCCGCGCACCCAGGAGCGGGTGCTGCAGGCCCTGGACGGCCTGCCGCTGGAGGTGGGCCTGGGCACCGGCCTGAGTTCGGTCACCGCGGTACTGCGTGGCGGCCGGCCGGGACCGGCTGTGCTGCTGCGCGGTGACATGGACGGCCTGCCGGTCGTGGAGAGGGCCCCGGTGCCGTTCGCCGCCGAGAACGGCGCGATGCACGCCTGCGGACACGATCTGCACACCGCCATGCTCGCGGGCGCCGCGCAGCTGCTGGCCGCACGGCGGGAGGACCTGCACGGCGACGTGGTCTTCATGTTCCAGCCCGGCGAGGAGGGCTGGGACGGCGCCGGCGCCATGCTCGCCGAGGGCGTGCTGGACGCGGCGGGCCGGCGCCCGGTCGCCGCGTACGCCCTGCACGTGTCGTCGACCATGCCGCACAAGGAGTTCAGCTCCCGGCGCGGGCCGATCCTCGCGGCGTCCGCCGCACTGCACGTCACCCTCCACGGTGCCGGCGGCCACGGCGCGGTGCCGCACCGGGCCAAGGACCCCGTACCGGCGGCCTGCGAGATCGTCACCGCCCTGCAGACCATGGTGACCCGCCGCTTCGACGTGTTCGACCCGGTGGTGATCACCGTCGGGCTCCTGCGGGCCGGCACCCGGCGCAACATCATCCCCGACACCGCCCGCTTCGAGGCGACGGTGCGCACCTTCTCCGCCGAGGCGCAGGCCAGGGTCGCCGACGCCTCGGTGGAGCTGGTCAGGGCCATCGCCGCGGCCCACGGCCTGCGGGCGGAGATCGAGTACCTGCCCGAGTACCCGGTGACCGTGACCGACGGGTCCGAGACCGACTTCCTGGCGGACACCGTCCGGGACGTCTTCGGCGAGGAGCGCTTCCGGACACTGGCGAACCCGATCCCCGGCTCGGAGGACTTCTCCCGGGTGCTCGAGGCCGTCCCGGGCTCCTTCGCCTGGCTCGGCGCGGCCCCGAAGGGCAGCGACCCCGACAGCCTGCCGTCCAACCACTCGCCCCACGCCGAGTTCGACGACGCCGTGCTCCCCGACGGGGCCGCGCTCTACGCCGAACTCGCCGCCCGCCGCCTCGCGGCCTGAAACCCGTACCCCGAAGAAGGAACGACCGAGCACATGACCGAACCGCGCGAGGTGGTCGAGCGGCAGCTCGCCGCCTACAATAGCCACGACATCGACGCCTTCGTCGCCACCTACGCCGAGGACGTCACGGTCCACCGGGCCGACGGCAGCCTCCTGCAGGGCAGGCAGGCCCTGCGGGACAGGTACGCCGGGCAGTTCGCCGAGGGCCGCTGCCGGGCGGAGATCGTGGGGCGGCTCACCGAGGGCGACCGGGTGGTCGACCACGAGATCGCCCACGGCCTGGCCGACGAGCCGGTCCGCGTCCTGGTGGCCTACTGGGTGCGCGAAGGCCTCATCGACCGCGTCGACTTCCTCGGCTGAACAGCCCGGCCCCCTACCGGCTGGCGAGGGGACCGAAGCACGCCCGGGGCGGCACAACGCCCCGGTCGGCCCGACGTCGTGCCGGGCCGACCGGCCCCACGCGGTCGAGCGCCGGAATCCGCTGCCGGCCATCGCTTCCTCCTCTGTGGGCTCCTGCCGCAGGGCCGAGGCCCGAACTGCCGCCGGCCGGTGCATCCCGTCGGTCCGGCGGGAATCCGTCGGGTCGGTCCGCCGAGGTGTCGGGCGGGTGTTCCCGGTCGGGCCCGCGTCCACGAGGCAGGCCCGACCGGCACCGACCTGCCGGCCTCGCCGGTGTCCGGGATTCGCGGCAGCGTCCCGGGAGTCCCGGCACCGCCCGCTGTACCCGCTGTACGCGCTGCGCCCGCTGTACCCGCTGCGCCCGCTCGACGCGGTGCTCGGCGTGCTGCACGAGCCGGCCCGCCGTCAGCCTCGTCCTTCTGCCCTCCTGGTTCGACCAGGTGCCAGTGCGAAATGCGACACGACGACGTGCTCCTCACGGCCGGGGCCCGACCTCCACCGGTTCCTTGTGCGGGCGAGGCACGCGAGGATGCCGCTGCCGCTCCACGAACTGCGCCGGCGCCGCCGGGCTCTGGGCGAACCGGTCGGTGCGCGACCCCTTCGGCTCGGCGTCTGCGACGGCCCGCGCGGCCACCGCCTCCCGGTCCTCCTCCGGCCGGGGCCGGCCGGCCCTGTGCCCCTCTCTGCCCGGGGCCAGGCTGCTGCGCCGTCGTGGGCCGGTACCGGGCGTCCCGGAGGCGCTTGCGATCGCCGGGCGGGCGCTGACAGGCACGGGCGTACCCGGATCAGGTGGAGGCGCCGGAACGGCCGCGTCCCGGCGGGGGCCGTGCCGTGAGCCGGCCCAGGACCCCGCAGCAACCGGCGCACGCAGGGCAGCGCGGCGCCATCGAGGCCGCCCTCCTCGTCCCGCGCACGGGCCGGCGCCTGCAGGACGCCCTGCCCGGGGAAGGGCGTGCCCGCCCGGGCAGGACGCTACCTGTCAGGCGCGTCGGAGCGGGCACATCTCCCGGTCCCGCAGGACCTCCACGTGCACACGCACCGCGGCCTTGGCCAACCGGTCCACGGACACCCGCCCTCGGTTCAGGTCCCGGAGCCAGCCCCTTGGGCTGTCGCCGTGTACAGGCCGCGCCCGGGCCGCTGCGCCCGGCCGTCCTTGGCGAGGCGTTCCAGCCGGGTACGGACCGCGTTGACGTTCGCCTCGAGCGGTTCCAGCCCGAGCTTCTCGCTCACTTCACGGGCACGCATCGGTCCTGCCGATCCGGACAGGACCGCCAGGACGCTGTCCGCGTCCGTCACCGTTCGCCGCCCGGCGGCCGACGCCGCGGTGGGGGGCTCGGCGTTGACGGGGCGCGAGCGCGACGCGGTCCGTCCTGTTCGGGCGGTCGGGTCCTGCTTCGCTGCCGTCTTCGTGCCGCCGCCGGTCTTCGCGCCGCGTGCCGAGGCCCGCGTGGGCTCTGCCTTCGCCGGTGTTGCCTTGGCGGGCTTTTCCTTCGCCTCTTCGGCCTTCGCCTCTTCGGCCTTCGCCGGTTCGGCCGTCTTCCGTGCCGAGGCCTTCCGTGCCGGGGTCTTCCTGGCGGGCGTCGCCTTCTTCGCGCCGCTCGCCGCGACGGCGGCGGGCTCGGTGGAGGCCGGTGCCCCCGGAGTGGATCCGGCCCGCTCGGCGTCCCGCGCGGCCTCGGCCGGTACGGGCGGAGCATCGGCCGCGGGCGGCGGGTCCCCGTCGGTGCGAGCGGGCGCACCGGAGAGCAGTCGCAGTGCGTCGAGAGCCTGGTGGACGGCGTCCCGTTCGGCGCTCGCGGCGCCGAGTTCGGCCTGCGCCCGAAGCAACCGTTCCTCCACCGCGGGTAGTTGTGCTTCCAGGACGAGGATGGTCGAGCCCACACTCGTGTCCGTTCCGAACGCTGCCACGATCACTCCCGTTGCGTTGTCACCATCCGTACCGGCGAATGTACGGCCCACAGGGCGTGCCGTACGCGGAATGCGCAATTCACGCCGCGGGATCCGGGAAGGCGACGTAAACAGGCGGAGTGGAAAGGGTAGTGCGATCGGGAACCCGGGTCGGGTGCTCCGGCCCGCTCCTCGGGCCCACCCGAGAACGACCCGTGCACCGAGGGTACGGACCGACCCTGTGCGAGACGGGTCGCTACAGGGGGGAGTAGGTCCGGTACTTGCCCTGCAGGGACGAGGTAGCCGCGTCGGCTACGTCGGCCCGGGGGCCGACTGCGCACTCCTGGAGGAATCCCTGAACGCGAGGGCCCGTCCATCCGGCTGCGGCTGCCGCGGCCCAGAACCGGAGGCCGTCGTGGGGATCCAGGGGTGCGAGGAAGTCGAGGACGCAGTCGACCGTGGCCCCGTCCAGGGGCAGTCGCTGCACGGCGACGGCGCGCAGAGCGCCGTCGGCGAGCATCGGGGTGCCGGAGTTCAGGCGCCAGCGCAGTGCATCGGCTGTCTCCTCGGGGGTGCTCAGCCGGACGATGGCGTCGCCGAGCGCCACATACACCATGGTGGCCTTGAAGGCGCGCCGGGCGAGATCCCGGAGCAGGCCGACGGCCGACCTGTGGCCGCACGCTCCCAGGGCCATGACGATCCGGTACTGGGTCTCCCGTGTACGGGCATCGCCAACCTCCCGCCGCAGGGCCTCCAACAGGGCCGGGCCCGCGGCCGGGTAAGCGAGCCGGTACAAGCGCGACACGGCGGAACGCCGTTTGGGCGAGAGCCGGTGACCGAGCTGCGCCACGGCTTCGTCCGATGTCAGCGCCATCGCGCCTCTCCTCCCCGGTGGAAGATCGCCGCCGGGGCCGGCGGCCGGACCGCCGCGTTCGCCATCTACCTCAAGCACCTCGAGCACGGCGAACTCGACGAGGCGAACTTCTGGTTCACCCAGGGCTGCTCGACCGCGCCGGGCGCGCGCCGGGGATGCCGCCCGCCGTGCCCCGCTTCCCGGCTACTTCAAGGTGGTTACGGCCGTCATGCCGCCTGGGCACCCGGCCGAGAACACCCAGCCCGCCGCCGGTCCCGTCGACGAGGTCGACCGCCTGGTCGTGCACGCCGACCCGGCCGATGCCGCCGACTTCGACGGCATCGCCCGCCGCCCCGGCCCCCGGCTCGCCAGCCGACTGGAGGAGCTGGCCGCACACCGCTGATCGCGGGTCCGGGTGCCAGTAGCCCGGACCACGGCCGTCCTGCCCGGTTCAGCCGCCCGACATTCCAGGCGCGGCGCGATGTCCGCGGTCCCTCGTGCTCGGCGGCGGCACGAGGGAGCTGAATATTCGAACATCCGACTACCCCTCAAGTTGTCAGGGGTCGCGGCCATGCCGGGATGCCATCGTCGGGGACGTCACGAGAAGCAGCCGTGTGATCGACCTTGGGGGGCATCCGCTGTGGAATACCCCTGCAGTTCCGGCAGGTCCCCGGGCGGTGGCCTGGTGGGCGGACCGCCACGCTGCGCTGCGCCTGCTGAGTACATCGAGCGGATCGGGCCGCGTGGCGGTGCGCCGTGTCCGTCGCCTGCGGCACGGCGCACAGGGGAGGGGAACGGCTCGCGGGGTCAATGGTTCCGCGGCGCGCTCTTCCCCTGGGCCGGCGCAGGGTGTGCCGGTGATCCGTCGGGCGCCGGGACACGGGCGGCGCGTTCGGTGAGTACCAGTTCCCACAGTCGGCGCCGGTCGCCCGAGTTCTGAGGGGCGATGCTCTGTACCACCCCGAGAGCACGGTCGCCGACCTGCGGGGGCAGATCGAGGACGCTCTCGGCTCCAAGGGGTTGATCCCGTGAGCACCTCCGCCTCCACGCCCCCCACTCCCGGAGCGCCCGCCACTGCCGGAGCGCCCGCGACGGCCGGCGGTCCGGGCCGGTCCGAGCTGTCCGGGGGCGTCCGGCAGGAACGCAGGCTGGGCCTGCTGCTCTGCGCGCCCGCCGTGATCGTGATGGTCGCGGTCACCGCCTATCCGATCGCGTACGCGATCTACCTCTC
>NZ_LGDO01000129.1:0-11567 GCF_001279805.1 Streptomyces sp. XY431 | reverse complement strand
GGTCGGGGCAGGGGGCGGGGCCGGGACGGCCGGGTAGCCCGCTCACGCACGACGGCGGTGCCCCTTCGAGCAAAGGGGCACCGCCGTCGTCGTGTCTCCCGCGCCCCGGTGGCTGCCGACCGGGGCGTCAGCGGCCCTCGGCCACCCGTCGCGTCCGGCCCCACAACCGGCCACCGTCCGAAGCACGTTGAGGAAGCGGCGGGCGGGTCCGGGGACGGGTCCGGGCGCGGGGAGGCCGGAAGGCGGGCCGACCGGATCCCCTCCGGCCCGGCCCGCCCGCCTCCCGTCCCTCTGTCTCTCTGCCTCTCTGTCCTTCTTTCGTGGATCCGAGGACCCACCGCCCCACGCCTCGTTCAGCGCACCCGGGTCGAGAACAGCCGGGCCGACCAGTACACGGCCGCCACCGTCATCACGGCGACCACCAGCAGCCCCTGCCAGACCACGCTGTCCCCGACATGGCCCGAGAACAGCGCGCGCATGCCCTCCACGGCCCAGTAGAAGGGGTTCCACTTGGCCACCGTCTGCAGCCACATCGGCGCCAGCGCCAGCGGCAGCAGCACCCCCGAGAGCAGCGCGATCGGCTGGGCGAGGGTGTTCACCACCGGCGCCATCGCCTCGTCGGCCGGCAGTACCAGCGCGATCCCGTACGAGATCGCCGAGGTCATCAGCGCGAGCAGGCCCATCAGCAGGAAGGCCAGCAGCAGGTCCAGCGGGCCGACCCGCAGGCCGAACGGCAGCGCGATGAGCGTGATGATCACCGCCTGGACGAGCAGCGCCACCACCTCCCGCAGCGCCCGGCCGAGCAGCAGCGCGAGCCGGCTGACCGGGGTCACCCGGGCCCGCTCGATGATGCCGGCCTTCAGTTCGCCGAGCAGGCTGAAGCCGGTGTACAGGCCGCCGAAGATGCACAGCACCGCCAACAGGCCCGGCACGTAGATCTGGTAGGCCTCGGCGTAGGTGGTCGCGCCCATCGGCGCCAGCACCTGCTTGAGCAGCGGTGCGAACAGCAGCAGGTAGAAGATCGGCTGGATCACGCCGACGGCGATCCAGACCGGGGTCCGCCACATCAGCAGCAGCTGGCGCTGGAAGACCAGCCAGGTGTCGCGGGCGAGCTTCATCGGAGCCCCTCCTCGGGGTTCGGAGGTGAGGGTCAGGACTGCTCGATGGAGCGGCCCGTGCGGGCCAGGAACACGTCGTCCAGGCTGGGGCGTTGCAGCTGCACGGTGCCGGTGGTGACGCCCGCCCCGTCGAGGGCGCGCAGCAGGTGCGGCACAGCGGCCGCGCCGTCGTCCAGGTAGAGCCGCAGGCCGTCGTCGCCGCGTTGTTCCAGGCGGTGCAGTTCCGGCAGGCCGGGCTGCTCGCGCAGGGCCTTGGCGGCCCGTTCGGCCTCGCCGGCGCCGAGGCCGATGAGCACGACGTCGCCGGATATCTCGCGCTTGAGCGTCTCCGGCGTGCCCTCGGCGACGATGCCGCCGTGGTCGACGATGGAGACCCGGTCGCAGAGCGCGTCGGCCTCGTCGAGGTAGTGCGTGGTGACGACGACGGTCATGCCCTCGCCGCGCAGCCGCCGGATCTCGGTCCAGACGTGGCCGCGGCTGGCCGGGTCGAGGCCCACCGTGGGCTCGTCCAGGAACAGCACCTTGGGCGAGTGGATGACGCCGAGCGCGATGTCCACCCGGCGGCGCTGGCCGCCGGAGTAGGTGCGGCACGGACGGTCGGCGAACTCGGTGAGCTCGAAGGCCTTGAGCGCCTCGTCGGCGCGGCGCACGGCCTCGGCCTTGCCGGTGCCGTGCAGCCGCGCCTGCATCACGAGTTCCTCGCGCGCGGTGACGGCGTCGGTGGTGCCGCCGCCCTGGGCGACGTAGCCGATCCGGCGGCGGACCTCGGCGGGGTCGGCGAACAGGTCGGCCCCGGCGATCCGGGCCTCGCCGCCGTCGGGGCGGATCAGGGTGGCGAGCATCCGCAGGGTGGTGGTCTTCCCGGCGCCGTTGGGGCCGAGGAAACCGAAGATCTCACCCGGAGCGACGTCGAGGTCGATGCCTCGGACGGCGTCCACGGGGGGCTGGCCGCGTTTCTTGGAGGGGTAGGACTTTCTGAGCCCCTTGGTCTCGATCAACCAGAACTCCCGTGCGGGGATGGGGTTGCCGGGGCGCCGGAAGGCGGCGCGCGGGACACCTGGGAAGTGGTGCTGCGGGCCACCCTAGGGGCTTCGGCACCCCGGAAACAATGGCCTAGACCAATGGATTGGCCCAAGGGGCACCCGGTGTGACCAGTGCCTCCACCCGGTCGGCGGCCACCGCGGCCCCACCGCCGGCGAGCAGTTCCGCCCCGACCCGGGCGGCCGCCGCCCGGTACCCGGGCTCGTCCAGCACGCTCCGCAGGGCCGCCGCCAGGTGATCCGGCGTCACCCGGGCGAACGGCACCCGCAGTCCCGCCCCGGCGGCCGCCACCTGGGCCGCCACGAACGGCTGGTCGTGCCGGATCGGCGCCGTGACCAGCGGAAGTCCGTGCGCCAGGGCCTCGCCGACGGTGTTCATCCCGCCGTGGCACAGCACCGCGTCCAGCACCCCGCGCCGCATCAGCTCCAGCACCGGCGCCCGGTCCACCGCCACCGCGTCACCGGGCAGTTCGGGCAGCAGTCCGCCGGGCGCCGCGAACACCGGCTGCACGTCCGGCCCGCACAGCTCCAGCGCCCGCACCGCCCGGGCCAGGAAGTCCGCGCCGAGCTCGCCGGACAGGGTGCCCATGGTGACCAGTACCCGGCGCCGCCCCGGCAGCAGCCGCTCCCAGGGGAACGCCGGATCGGCCGGCCGGTCCGTCAGCACCGGCCCGACGGCGGCATGGTGCGCCGGGACTGAATCGGGCGTGCCCGATCCGGCGCCGGTGAGCGTCGGGCCGGTCAGCGCCGGACCGGTGAAGGCGAGCACCAGGGCGGGGGAGAAGCGCGGGTCGACGTACTCCTCCTCGGGCAGTCCGGCCCGCCGCCACAGGCCCAGCAGCAGGCCGGTCATCCACTCCTCCAGCAGCGGCAGCCCCCGGAACGGCCGCCCCAGCTCCATCGCCCCCGGCGCCAGCGTGCCCCAGGGCAGCCGGTGCCGGTGCGCCACCAGCGCCCCGGCCGGGGTGTGCTGGTCCACCAGCAGCGCGTCCGGACGGAACTCCCGCACCGCCGCGTCCAGCGCCTTGGTGGTGAACCGCGCGTACGGGACGATGAAGCCCTCCCACAGCGAGCGGACGGCGGCCAGCCCGTGCCCGCCCTGCGCCCGGAACGCCCGGGTGCCGGTGCCGAACACCGTCGCGTCCGGCCCGAGCAGTGGGCGCAGCGCCGTCTCGGTGCCGGTCCAGGCCACCTCGTGGCCGCGCGCCACCAGCTCCCGGGCCAGGCCCACGGTCGGATTGACGTGCCCGGTCAGCGGCGGGACCACCAGCAGGAAGCGGCTCATCGGGCGTCCTCCGCGGGCAGCAGCCGCTCGACGTCGGCGACGGTGAGGGCCTCCAGTGCGGCCAGGTCGAGGCCGGCCCGCAGCGCGGCGAGGTCCACCGACGGGCCGAAGCTCCGGCGCAGGCCCTCGTGCAGTGCGGCGAGCTCGGTCTCGTCCAGCAGCAGGTCCCCGTCCAGCCGGGACCGCCCGGTCACGCCGGCGGCCCAGCCGGGCGGTGCCTGTGCGGCCTCCGCCAGCAGTGCGACCAGGGCCGGGCGGACCGGCGGTACGGGGACGGGACGTTCACGATCGTTCATCAGGGACTCCACCGGCTCGACGACGCGGGGGCGGGGGGACGGCGGCACTTGGCCTGCGCGTTCCGTGGGGTGAGCTGTGCGGACTGTGCGCCGCAACCGCCCGAGATCACTTGTGCGGACCCGTCGGGCGTGGGAATACTAGCCCGCGTGACCGCACTGGAGGCAGTGGCCGTCCACCTCCCCCACCACACCGTGCCCATCGAGGCAGTGGGCGAGCGCCTGGGCCTGACCCCACGTCAACTTCGACTCTTCCGCCGCTTCCACGGCCTGGACCAGCTGCGACTGGACCCGGACGGGAAGCTGCCCGACCTGCTCGGCGCCGCCGTCGACGCCCTTCCGGAGCTGCGCGGACGCGAACGGGACATCCGTTTCGTGATCCACGCGCGCAGCATGCCGGTGGCCGTGCCGTACCCGCTCAACCCCCTGCACGACCTGCTCCACCGCTACGGCCTCGGCCACGCCCAGGCCTTCACCGTGACCCACCACGCCTGCGCCGTCGGCCTGCTGGCCGTCGACCTGGCCGGACGCCTGCTCGCCGGGGACCCCGATCCGCGGGCGCTGGCCCTGGTGCTCGCGGGGGAGAAGACCTTCACCAAGGACGCCCAGGTGGTGCCCGAGACCGGAATCTTCGCCGAGGGCGCGGCCGCCTGTCTGGTCAGCGCCGGCGGCGAACACGACCGGGTGCTGTCCTACGCGGTGCGCCAGCGCCCCGAGTTCGACGGCCGGCTGGCCGAGGACCAGGATCTGCTGGCCCGCTACCAGCGGGAGTACCCGGATGTGATGGTCGAGGCGATCGAGGCCGCCCTCGACCAGGCAGGTCTGGACCTCTCCGAGCTGGCGCTGCTGCTCCCGCACAACGTCAACCAGGCTTCCTGGCGCACGATCGCGCGCCGGATCGGCTTCCCGATCGGGAAGGTGGTGCTGGACAACGTGACGTCGGTGGGGCACAGTTTCGCTGCGGACGGCCTCATCAATCTGCACACCGCCACCACGCGGGGGCTGCTCGAACGGGGCGACCGCTACCTCGTCGCGGCCGCCGGTATCGGAGCGACCTTCTCCGCCATGGTCGTCGAGCACTGACGCCGGACGGCCGACCCGCCGTCGGCCCGTCCTCCCCGGTCCTTCTCCTCTTCCCCCGGGCGCCGGTCCTTCGGCCGCTCCGCCCCACTCCACCACGCACGACGGGACGGTCCCACCCATGTCCGACCAAGTGGTCCAGACCACCGACACCGAGCTGCGCGTCCGGATCCTGCACAGCCTCGGCGAGCTGATCCCGCGCGTCCTCAAGCGGGACCCGTTCGAGATCCCCGAGAACGCCTGCCTCTTCGACGACCTCGGCCTCACCTCGGCCGGCACCATCGAGCTGATCCTCGAGGTCGAGGAGGCGCTCGACATCCAGGTCGACGTCGAGCAGATCACCGAGGACGACCTGCGCTCGGTCACCAACCTGGCCGACTACGTCGCCGCGCACATCATCGCCGAGGACTGACCGGTGGCCGCCGCCCCGGGTCTCACCCGGGTGCTGACGCGGTACGCCGACGGCCGCTCCGAACTCTCCCTCGACCCCGACCTGCGGGTCTTCGTCGCCGACCTGGTCCGCCCGTACGGCCTGCCGCTGCGCGAGGACCTGCTGGCCGAAGGGGTCGGGCACGCCTACGAGGAACTGGCCGCCGGCCTGCTCACCGAGGCGCTCGGACCGGACGAGCCGGCGGACGTACTGATCCAGGCCTTCGACTCGCCCGACGTCCGGCCCGGTGCGCCCACCTCGCTCGCGCTCAGCCGCTCCTGCGCGGGTACGCCCACCGCGCTCGCGCTCTGCGACCAGGGCACCGCCGGGGCGTTCGCCGCGCTGCGTGCCGCCCTCGCGTACCAGCGGACCGGCGTCGCCCGGCGTGCGGTGGTCGTACTCGCCGAGCAGACCGCCCTGCACCACCGGCCGCCCGAACCGGTCGCCCTGCCGGACCGGCACTGCGCCGTCGTCCTGGTCTGCGAGACCTTGCCCGGCGAGGAATTGACGGTCCGTCAGGAAAGTGGCGTGATGGTCGGCTCGGCCGAGTCGGTCGCGGAGGAGGTCCGCCGACAGGCGAAGGCGCTGGGGGAGGAGGCGGCCGTCCTGCTCGCCGCCGGGCTGGAGGTGCCGGGCCTGGACGCCGTCCGCGTCCCCGCCGGCCAGCCGTTCACCGGACTGTGGTCGGCGCTCGCCGACCGGCTGCCCGACTGGCGGGCCGAGCGGCGACCCGTGCTGCTGGCCGACTTCGACCCGAGGCTCGGCGTGCTCTCCACCCTGACCCTGCGCGCGGGTCCGCCGTCATGACCGGACCCGGTGCGGCCCCGGCCGGCACCGGTCCCGCCGCTCCTCCTGCTTCCGTCGACCCCGTCGACCCCGTCGACCCCGTCGCTCCGGTGGGCCGCGCCGACACTGTCGACGTGTGGCTGATCCCCACCGACCAGCCCGAGCCGGTGGTCCGCGCCCTGCGCGAACTGCTCGACCCGGCCGAACGCGCCCGCGCGGACGGCCCGGACCGGCGCTTCGGGCGACGGTTCACCGTCGCCCACGGCGCCGTGCGCCTGCTCGCCGGCGCCCGGCTCGGCCGTGACCCCGCGGGGCTGGTCTGGCGCTACGGCCCGCACGGCAAGCCCGGGATCGACGGCCTCGCCGTCAACCACTCCGCCTCCGGCGCCCTCGCGGCCGTCGCCCTCACCGAGGGGCGCGCCGTCGGGGTGGACGTCGAGGAGGTCCGCGACGCGCGGGTCGCGGTGCGGATGGCCCGGCGCTACTTCCCGGCCGCCGAGGCCGAGTCGGTCGCCGCCGACCCGGACCCGGCCGGGCGCTTCACCGTGCTCTGGTGCCGCCGCGAGGCGTGCGTCAAGGCGTACGGCGGGCGGCTGGTCCAGGGCTTCGGGCTGCCGCTGGACGGGCCGTCGCCGGTACTGCTCGCCGACCCCGGCGCGCTCGGCCCCGGCCCCTGCCGGGTCGAGGACGTGCCCGCCCCCGGCCGGTTCCGGGCCGCGCTGGCCGCCGTCGGCGCCGGTCCGGTAACCGTCCGCCGAAGGATCTGGTCCCCACCCGTTTGACCTGCCATGTCAGGTAGTTGACGAAGCATCAGGACAACCCGGAGGGCCCGCCGGCATCCCAGATTTCTGGTCTGGACCACATGATCGGCCCGCTGGTAGCGTCCCGACCGCACCTCGCCCAGACCTGCGAACCGAAGGGCGCGACCGACGTGATGACGCACGACGTGACCGAGACCGAGGGCCTGATCACGGCCCGCTTCCACGGCGTGGGCGGCGGCTCGGGACCGCTCACCCTCGGCCAGGACAACATGCTCCGCTGCATCGGGCGCGACCGGCCCGAACAGATCAACCGCGAGTCGGTCTGGCCCGTCCCCGAGGGCACCACCGTCGCCACCGCCGTCGACGCCCTGCGCGCGCTGCTGGAACGGCACGAGTCGCTGCGCACCGTCTTCCCGCCCGGCCCCGGCAAGGACGGCTTCCCCGAACGCCAGGAGGTGCGCGCCGAGGGCGAGTTCACCGTCGCCCTGGTCCCCGTCGGCGACCGCGACGGCGCCGGGATCGACGCCCTCGCCGACGAGTTGGGCCGGGCGGACGTCGCCGTGCCCTTCGACCTGACCGCCGCTCCACGGCTGCGCTTCACCCTGCTCACCGAGGGCAAACTCGTGCACCGGCTGGTCGTGGTGGGCTGCCACGCCGGGGTCGACGGCGTCGCGGTCACCCTGCTCATCCGCGACTGGCTGGCCCTCGCCGCCGGGGCGCAACTGCCGCCGGCCGGCTCCCGCACCCCGCTCGAACTGGCCGCCCTGGAGCAGAGCCCCCAGGGGCGCCGCAAGACCGCGGCCGCGCTCAAGCACTGGGAGAGCGTCCTCACCGCCGGACCGTCGAGCTCCTTCTCCGTCGACGGCATGACCCCCGGCGCGTCCGAGGGGACGGCCGCCCTGCTGCTGCGCTCCCGGGCTGCCGCCGCCGACCTCGAAGCGGTCTGCCGCCGCACCGCCGCCGGCCCCTCGGCCGTCCTCTTCGCCGTCTTCGCCGCCCTCGCCGCGCACCGCGCCGCCCGTACGGACCTGGTGATCTCGGCCCTGTCGGCGAACCGCCAGCGCTCCGCCCTCGCCGACCACATCGGCACCCTGGCCCAGGACGCCCTGATCGCCCTGGAGGTCGGCCCCTCCGCCGCGGACGACGACCTGGACGCCCTGATCGGCCGCACCAAGGTCGCCTCCTTCACCGGTTACTGGCACAGCACGCTCAACGCCGACAAGGTCTGGCAGCTGGTGGAAGACGTCGCCGAGCAGCGCGGCGCCCGCTTCGCCCGCCAGATCGTCGTCAACGACCTCAGCCTCGCCATCCCCGAGACCCTCTCCGACGCCCGCCCGGCCCCCACCGCCGACCCCGAGGTGCAGTGGCTGCCGGACCAGCCGCTGCCGGTGCGCCTGATGCTCAACATCCTGCGCACCGCCGGCAGCCTGGAGTTCGCCCTGCTGGCCTGCCCGCAGGTGTTCGAGCGCGCCGACGCCGAGCGCTTCGCCCGCGCCGTCCCCGCCGTTCTCGCGGCCGCCGCCGCAGGACCGCTGCCGCTCACCGAGCTGGCCGCCCTCAGCGGCCTGAGCCCCGCCACCCGCACCGGCGACTGGCAGCGGATCGGCGCCGACTGGATCGACCTCGCGGCCGTCCGCGCCCTGGTCGCCGACGCCCTCGGAGCGCGGGCGACGGCGGTCGACCTCGGCCACCAGGACGGCCGGCTCACCGCCCGGATCGCCACCACCGACCAGGACCTCACCCCCGCCGCCGCACACCACGCGGTCGTCGCCGCCCTCCCCGGCCGCGAGACCGCGATGGCCCCGCACCACTACGCCGTCCACCACCACCCCGGCCCGCTGCCGCTCCTCACCTGGCCGACCCTCCCCGCCCATGCGGAGGGCTCGGGCCGCGCGGAGGCGGCGGTCGCGGAGTAGGAGCCCGTCCCGGGCCGCCGCCGTTCCTCCCCCGGAACGCCCGCCCCGCGCTCACGCGGCGCATTCGGCCCCGTACCGTACGCGCTCCTCCCGGGGTAGCCTCCCGGGAGGGGCGAGCGGAGGGGGAGGAACATGCACGTCCGGGACATGGTGGCGGCGACGGTGGTGGCCGAGATCTTGGGCGTCCTGTTCGCCTGCCTGCTCGGCCTGGCGGTGTGGCTGCTGCTGGGGGAGGGGTGGCTGCGTGACCTCCCCTGGGCCCTCAGCGCCGTCGGAGCCGTCGGGGTCGCGGTCGAGTACGACCGCAAACGCCCGCCGCGCCGGTTGCGCGGAGTGCTGGCCGGTGTCGCCGCCCTCGGCGCGGTGGCCGTCCTCGCCGCGGCGGTGGCCGACCGCGTGCTCCCGGACGCCGCCGGGACCGGGCTGATCGGCGCGATCGCCCTGCTGCTCGCGGTACCGGTGGCCAACGGTGTGCTCGCCGCCGCCGCGGGGCGCCCGGCCGAGGGCTGACCCCTACCGGTCGCGGTCCTCCCCGCTGCGGCCCGGCCGGGCCCGGCGGAGACTGGGGGCGGGCCCCGGCTCCCGGGGCGCCCCCGACGCCGGGAGGGCCATGCTGCTCGGACTCACCACCGCCCTGGTCGCCACCGTCTGCTTCGGCTTCGGCTCGGTGTTCCAGGCGGGCGGCGCACGGGAGACGCCGCCCGCGGACCGGGTGCGGGTCGGCCTGCTGGCCGCCCTGCTCCGGTCCTGGCGGTTCCTGCTCGGTACCGGTCTGGACATCGCGGGCTTCGCGCTGAGCATCGTCGCCCTGCGCACCCTGCCGCTGTTCCTGGTCCAGGCCGTCACCAACGCCAGCCTCGCCGTCACCGCGCTCGCCGCCGCCCGGCTGCTCGGGGCCCGGCTGCACCGCGCCGACCTGCTGGGCATCGCCGCCGTGGTGGTCGGCCTGACCCTGCTGGCCCTCGGCTCCGGGCGTGCGGGCCGCGACCACGCGTCGGCCGCGTTCCACTGGGCGCTGCTCGCCACCACCGGGCTGATGCTGCTGCTCACGTTCGTCCTCGCCCGCCGCACCGGGAACGCGGCGGCGGTCGGCCTCGGCCTGCTGGCGGGGGTCGGCTTCGGGGTCACCAGTCTCGCGGTCCGGGTCCTCGACGTCTCCGGGCCGCTCGACGTGTTCACCGACCCGGCCGCGTACGGGCTGGCGCTGGGCGGCCTCGGCGGGTACCTCGCCTATGCGCTGGCCCTCCAGCGCGGCACGGTGACGGCGGTGACCGCTGCCGGGACCGTGTCGGAGACCTTCGGCCCGGCGCTGGTCGGGGTGGTGGCGCTCGGTGACACTGCCAGGCCCGGCTATGCCTGGTGCGCGCTGACCGGCTTCGTGGTGGCGGTCGGCGGCACCTTCGTACTGTCCCGGTTCGGCGAGGTGGAGTCCGAGCTGGGCGTCCCGTCGGCGTCCGCCGGGCCGGTCCCGCCGGCGTCCGGTGCGGGCCCCGTCCGGGTCGCCCGAACGGCTCCGCCATGCAAAGGTGATTTGCCGGACAAAACGGACGGCAAGGCGCGCACAGAGCGGCAGGTGCCATGACCACGGACGCCACGGACGGCACGGACGACGCCCGTCCACGCTCCCGCGGGCCCCGGCGGTGCCCCGCCGACAACCCGCCGATCGCCCTCGTCACCGGCGCCTCATCCGGAATCGGCGCCGCCACCGCCGACCGGCTCGCCGCTGCCGACTGGCGGTTACTGCTCTCCGGCACCGACCAGACCAGGCTCGACGCCGTCGCCGCCCGCACCGGCGGCCGCCCGCTCCCCGCCGACCTCGCCAAACCCGACGGCGCCCAGCGCCTCGCCGAAGCCGCCCTCGCCGCCGCGGGCCGGGTGGACACCCTGGTCGCCAGCGCCGGCCTCGGCTGGCGCGGCCCCTTCGCCCAGACCCCCACCGACACCCTGGACCGGATGCTGGAGGTCAACCTCGCCGCCCCACTGCGGCTGGCCCGGCTGCTCCTGCCCGGGATGCTGGAGCGCGACCGGGGCCGGATCGTGCTGCTCGGCTCGATGGCCGGCCAGGTCGGCGTCCGCGACGAGGCCGCCTACGCCGCCACCAAGGCCGGGCTGACCATGTTCGCCGAGAGCCTCTGGTACGAGCTGCGCGGCACCGGCGTCGGCGTCCGGCTGATCCTCCCCGGAGCCGTGGCGACCCCCTTCTTCGCCACCCGCGGCACCGACTACCAGCGCGAACGCCCCCGCCCCGTCTCCGCCGAGGCGGTGGCCGACCTCGTCCACGCGGCGCTCACCACCGACCGCGACCGGGCCTTCCTCCCGCACTGGCTGGACTTCCCGGCCCGGATCCACGGCGCCGCGCCGGGCTTCTTCCGGCGGATGGCGGCCCGGTTCGGGTGAGGACCCGGAGGGGCGCGGGCCTCCTGCTCGGCGCCGCAGCGGGCGTCGAACTGCTCCACCTCGCCCCGGCCGCCGTCCGGCTGCCGCCCGTCAAGCGCCTGCTGGCCCGCCGCACCGCCGGCTACGGCACCGCCCCGGGGCATCTCGCCCTCACCTTCGACGACGGCCCCGACCCGCGCGGCACCCCGCCGATCCTGGACGCCCTGGACGCCCTCGGCCTGCACGCCACCTTCTTCCTCCTCGGCGCCATGCTCGAACGCTCCCCGGACCTCGGCCGCGAACTGGTCGCCCGGGGCCACGAGCTCGCCGTCCACGGCTGGCACCACCGCCCCCAGTACTACCCCGCCCCCGCCCGGGACCTGCGCGAACTGCGCCGCGCCTCCGAGGCGTTGACCGCCCTCACCGGCGCGCCCCCGCTCTGGTACCGCCCGCCCTACGGCGTGCTGACCGCCGGCCAGGCC